>NZ_AOME01000027.1 GCF_000336935.1 Halococcus salifodinae DSM 8989
CGCAGCGACGCCACGGTAATTCGAGACGACCTCTCACTATTCGAGCATAGCGGCGCTCGTCCTCACCAACACCCTACTTGGTAGGGCCCTGCTGACTGGGGCATTAAGGTTGTCCGTGTCAATACATGTAGTGTAGAGCCTGCCACGAACAATCAACAAGCGCAGTAACTGAAAGTTGTCATATTCTCGGAATTATCTCCCCCTACCCCTCACTGGTACACCTCGATACCACCGTGTGCTGCGCCGATCTTCTCGCTGCACTACCCCACACGGAGATGCCTACTTCTCTGATGGAGATGGAGTAATGGGAATTCACCTCACAGGTATTACTACTTCGGCGGTTGCCGCTGACCGAGTAGCATGATTTGACTCGAAGTCGTTGCAACCGTGTGGTTTTGAGGGTACGAGAGTGGTGGGATTCAGTAAGGCGTGCGAAGATACGCTTGGGAACACTTCGGCTTTAACCACTCCGAAACTGCCCGAAAGCCAGTCCTGTGGCTGATACGGCACTAGTCGTTATCCAGCTCAAAACGCCAGCCACGCCCAACCGCCGAAGTAGTAGTATTCAACCACGATCAATTTTCTTGGAGTGCTAGTGATCCCTGTGAGTTTTCGTGCTCCGTAAATCAGCATATTCATGTATCGTAACCTATCATTGCCATCATGCAGAGACGATATGTTTTGCTTGGACTCGTAACAGGGAGCTTCCTCTTTTCGGGGTGTAACAGTGGCGATAATGGAGAGGAAGCAAATACTACCACACAATCACTCAACGGTGCTGGAACACCTCTCACGCCAGGTGACTCTCCAACCTCATCGCTGGCCACGTCGATGGCTGAAACTACACGGGAAACAGCCACTCAACCAACTACTGTGTCTTCCCCGCTACCGTCAACAGACGTCCCATCGTCGACTGTCTCTTCGACAGTTTCGACGTCGACATCTCCATCTACACCCACGGTAGGGTTGGGTACAACCACTGGATCGATAGATATCAACCTCTCGCAACTTGAGACCTACACCAACGATGCCTACTCGTATACCATCAGATATCCCAAAGAGTGGGAAATTGACGACGCTGATCCGAGAGAAATTCAATTTACGCCTCCCTCTCCATCGTCGTCTGTATCGCGTTTGTCTTCTTCCTTGGGAGTCTACATCGAAGATGAAAACGTCCCATCGTCCACCTCACTTGACCGGCTCACCACGAATGGACTACGTGACATTCGACAGTATAATCGTGACCAAAACATACGTACGGAAGTCCTGAAACGGGGGCGTGTGATGCTACCCAATGAGCATCCCGGCGTACTGTTCGAGATCCGAACCACCCCATCCGGCGCTAAGAGAAGCAGTCGTACGAGAGCCGTCACAACTCTCGTATCCAGTACGTTCCTCGGAGTGAGATTTTCCATTCCAGAAGCGACCTACACGAGCACTCTCGACCAACAGATGAACGATATATTAACATCATTGACCGTCAATGACGACATTACACCCGCCGATAAATGATCCAACACAGGTAACTAGATATACTAGTTGCCCATATTGCGGCGCATGACACCAACACACCGAACGACCGCCACGGATACCACGAACGCCAGACGGTTCGAGCACGGGCAGGAAAGCAGTACGATCCCCCGAGGGAGAGACGCCTCGTGAATCGACGACGCGTGCTCCATGGACTTGCCGCTGGCTTCCCGCTCTTTGCGGGGTGTAGCGCACTGAGCGGGCAGAATAACACGACTCAATCCAACAATACGACCACGGCGACGACAGCTACTACGACAGCAGGGACGACCGCAACCAAACAGTCCTCGGTTGAAACGGACACAACCGAACAGTCTTCGACTGAGACTGAAACGGACACAACAGAGACGGACACAACCGAGACAGACGCGACCGAAACCAACCAGGGTGGGTCCACTCCCTCGACGGATATTCCCTACGCAGCGATGATTCCCGTCCCCTCAAACCCGTCGGGTTTTCAATTTGATTTCTATCAGATCGACGCGATCCGTGAGCGCAAGCGCGCATCCGCCGACTTCCTCCCCGAATCGTCTATAAAAACCGCGACCTATTCGGGCGGGGGCGGTTTCGAGATTCCGTATTCGGAGATTGATACGCTGCTGTTGGCCGACTGGGACGTCGTAGTTGGCCCATTCGACAATGAGTCGATCATCACGACGCTCACACAGGAAAGCGCCGCCGAGCTCAGAGAGACATACAAGGGGTACGATATTTATGTCGAATCCGACGACGCTGGCGCGAACGCCTTCTCGGGCGATACGCTCATTAGCGGGCTCTTCCCCGACCCATCGCTCTCGGGAATCAAAGCCACCATCGATGTGATAAGTGGTGATGGCGAACGGTTCTACGACGCCAACGACGACTTCCGGACGCTCGCCGACGCGCTCGGTGCTGGAGTAGTGGTCGGCGGACGGCTCACGCCCGACGCCAACAGCGAAAACCTGCGTAATGACGTTGGCATCGGAACTGTCATCGACACCGAGGACGGCACGCCCGTCTTCTCGATTACGGTCGTGTTCGAGAACGCCGCCGCAGCTGATACCGATGCGGTACGCCAGCTGTTTGTCGATGACCCCGAGTTCCGAGCGTACTTCGACCCCGAAACCGTCACCGTCGAGCAAACCGGGCGAGTCGTCACGCTCACAGGTGAGTTCCCCGCCGAACAAACACCGGCGACACCAGCCACCATGACAACGCCAGCCCCCGCAACGACACAGACGACGCCAGGAGCCACGACACCGCCAGCGACCACGGCAACGACCGCGACGTCCGGAGACGAACTCGTGATGTCCCCGCTCGTGACGTACGAGAACCCCGTATACGGATATCAGATCGACCATCCCGAGGGGTGGACCGTCAACGACAACATGCCCCAGCAGATCGAAATCGGCAATTCCGACAGAGATGGCCTCCGAATCACCGTCATCGAAGGACAGTACGCCTCGTTCACACTCGAAGAGGTCGTCGACGAATCGCTCGCCAACACGCGACAGGCGGCGACCACGCTCGAAGTCGCAGACCGACGGAAGACGACGCTCGACAGCGGTCAATCCGCGGTCATCCTCGACATGACGTACGACCTGCCGACCGACACGGCAAGAAGCATCCGAAGCTACCTCCTGCTTGCGAAACAGGACGACACGTACTATCAAGTCGAGTTCGTCGCCGACGCTCCTGACTGGACATCCGCCGTCGAACGCGACGCTCAGGAACTCATCGAATCATTCGGCATCATGGCCAGCTCGTCCACAGCCGCTAGAATGCTCGCGGTCGGCGGCAGACGATAGTCACTGCACGGCGCGAGTCGTGGATGTTGTCCCAGACTCGAACAGACAATCCGAGACGAGTATATTCCAGACGATATAACAGTGGACTTTATTGAAGGATGATCGTCTAAATCATCAAATCCCTACGCAGTCGTCCATTTTCAATAGAAAAGGGTTTATTTCACCAGAAGTCCAAAGACATCACATGTCTGACGAAGAGGACGACCAAATAGATTCGAATAAGATGGCTCTAGGGATTGCGTTCGGCCCTCTAATGGGAGTCGTTCTTGGGATTGTACTGAATGATATCGGGATAGGTATTGCGATTGGGATGGGTCTCGGTACCATTTTCGGTGTAGTGTGGGGCCTAACGTAGTGTGCTGCCACGCGCGAACGTGAACAGCTGAGCTGTATTCGGAGGTATATGAGTCGGCTGATTCAAGCAGAACGAGTTGCAATCAACGCTCTGAAAGCTATTCTATGACACACTCACCTAGTGGATGAATAAATTCGTCACGTCGTAAGTGTTTGTTCGGCTTTTCCGTGGAGCTCGCTGACCGAGACGGTAGATGGAGCGTAGGTCTGGACGGTTTCAACGAGGCGTTCGATATCGAGTGGCTGCCCGTCAAGTCCTGTCCGAAGTCCGCTGGGAATGTCGGCTGAAGTCGACGGATCAGTCACGAGTGATGAGAGACCATCCGGTAGCGGAGCATCTGGGGTGAGGCGAAGTCCGACTTCAGGTCCGTCAATTTCGTACGCGGATGGTTCCGGTTGGATAACAACCACCTGTTCGATGGAAGACCAAGGCACGTTCACCGATCTAACCGCTACTCCCTCAGATCGAATAGCGATCAGCGTGTCGGGACGTACTCTTCGGAACAGTCCGTAGACCATCCCTCCCACCACGAGGAGGACAAACGGATCAGCGATAACTCCACCAATATTCATTTCGAACCCAAAGAGAGCGTTCTCACTCCCAATGAACCCAAAGGTGAATATCAAAAGGAGAAAACCCGCAGAGGGAACGATTGTGACCACGGATTTTCGGACCACGTCGGTCAGCTGAAGCACCTCGGTGACGACATATGGTTTCGGATTCATGAGAGAAGTGCTTTCGTGCTATTGTCCTCCAACCAGTATGAATTCCTTCGACAATAGTGTGACATTTCCAAGCTGTGGCCAATATCACAGACAACTCGATAATGGTTGGCAGGGGTGCCTCAGAAGAGACTGAGTGCATACTGCACCACGAGTCCGACAACGGTGAAAATCGCTCCCAGCACGATGAACAACCCATAGAGAAACAACCCGGTCGAACTACCTGCGATTTCGGCCGAAGTCGGATCGGCGGGATCGTACTGAACGGTCACCCGCTCGCCTTCATCAGCAGGGGCTGGAGAGCGACCTGAGCGAGCTTCAGTTTTCACTTGACGATCATCTTGGGTGGTGAACTCCAAGACAGGATAGTACACGACGTTGGGGTCACCGCCAGTTCGGGAGCCGCTCGACCGTGCGCGTAGATCGGTGACGACGCCCTCCGTCTGTTTCGCCCGTCGTCGGAACGACAGCGTCCCCCGGAGTCCTTGTCCACCGACCAGTAGAAAGATTATGCCGATCACCGCGAAGAACACCCCGAAATACTCGGAAAATACCTCAACTTGCAACATGTTCATGGGCACTACTCGTAATACTACAATAGTTCTTTCTGTGCCAGACTATACCCTCTCCCGATCCCTGATCCAGATTGCGGTGATCACTGGCCAGAACCAGCGGCTCGGGGTCCACTCCGAAACATCACGGACGTACATCAGGTCAAAGTACGTCACAACCGGCAACAACATCCACGCGAGGAGAGCAATCCCTCCAACGTCGACGGCTTCAGGCAGGAGCCAGATGACCATCCAAAGACCAATTCCAGCAGCGATCCCCCAGACCCACCGTGAAGAGCGAGCGTTCTGTGTCGAGACAGTCGGAGTCTGGTTAGCGAGGACGTATCGGCTATCAATGGCTTCAAGCGGCACCTCATTACCGTAGAGATCAGCGAAGCGAGACGGATGAACGTCAAGGCTTGCGAGCAACTGGACGAGTGGTGCCTCGTCAGTAAACCTGTCTGGCCACTCAATGTACGCCGTCGTTTGATGGTCACCACCAAGTGACACGGTGAGCTCGAGTGCCTCGCGCGCTTCGATCTCAACTGGGTATGATGAAGGGACTGATGGTCGAGAAATCCGCTCAGCGTCAATTACTACCCCAGTCGTTGTTGCGTCGCTGAGGACCGTCTCCACACCGTCGATGGTTAAGAGCGCTGCCTCCAAGTTGAGAAACTCCTCGGCTTGGCGATCGTACCGCTCGGGTGAGACCTCCGAGAGGTCTGCGTCGACCTCCTCAGTAGATTCACCAGGCCGATCACCACTCATGGTCTGTCTCTTCAACGAACTGTATTAGCTCTGTCGTCACTCTCTTCCGCTGGTGAGGAGAGAACTGTGCATGACGAATCTACCTACCCAAGTTTAACTCTGAAGGGCACCACGGTTGGTCCGTTTCGGTCTCGAGTGACGCTTCACTCTCACCCGTGTTTTCGTCGACGGGTTCGTCCGCGGTGTCGAGACTTTCCAGTGCCGCAATCGTGCCCTCACGATAGGCACTGATCGCTCCACCAACGGGACCGACAACAGTATCAGGGATGGAGATCGGCATTCAATTTGCTGTGGGGGTGTGAGTAGTGGCTGATGATGACGGGACGAGAACGACCAAGCCCCACCAACGCTGACAAACTGGTCTGCGGCCTTCACCGACGACGTTATCGATTACTCCCGGTTCATCACGTTCGTGCTCTCGCAGTCGGGGCATTGTGTCATCGTTCCCAGCGGTGGCGAGTCAACTGAGTTCCACTCATCACTGCCGGGAGCAGCTTCGAATCCACAATTCAGGCAGCGTGATGGCAGCGTTACCGAACTACTCCGTCCCACAGTAGACCCCCAGTTTCGGCAGTGTCCCCAATGCTTCAGTCTCCGATTCCGGATCGTTATCGATCTGAATAGTGATACGTGCCATAGTAGCAAGCATCACACCTGTCCTCGTAAAGCTTCCCCCGACAGGTTATCTCGGATAGGTGGCCATCAGTGGCCCGATTAATATTGAAGAACATCCGTCTTTAGCTAACTCCAGCGGTTGGTTGAGCGGCGGTAGCGAACCGTTCCTGTAGGACTGGACGCTGTTGATGGATCTTCTGGGCGTCGGCTGCCATCCGTTCCAACAGCGGTGGTGGCGAATAGCCGAGGTAGTCGCTGAGCCGTTTGAGGATCCGCTGGGCGTGCGACCGGAAGGTCGCCGCCCAGCGTTCCGGTGGGAACACTGCCTCCTCATCGGCCTGTTCGATCACCAGTTCCAGCAATTCCCGGCTCACCAACAGCGTCAGCATCGCCGCATACAGCAGAATCTCCACTACCGCAGGGTTGGTCGTGTCGAACTCATCGAGTTCGTACAGCGTCTTCAGTTCCCGAAACAGCAACTCCACCGCCCATCTGCAGCGGTACAGCGTCGCTATATCCGCCGGCAGCAACCACTTTCTCGGGAGGTTCGTGATGTAGAAGTGGTAGTCGTCGGCGTCCTCGTTGCGGACGCCGACGACGCGGAAGCGCTTCGTATCCCACGACCGCGTGCCCGCGTATGGCCCGCGTCTGAACTCCACTTCGACCTCGACGTCGACGTACTTTCGCTGGAGGTTCTCCGCGATATCGAAGACCTCCTCGCCTTCCAGCGGAATGGCGCGTCCGCGCCATTCGCGCAGTTCTTCGACGATCTCTGGCTTGGTGTTCCGCTTGAGACGACTCACGAAGTAGCCACCGTTTTCGTCGATCCGGGCGAAGCGACGGAACTTGAAGTACGCCAGATCGAGGATTAGCAACCGTCCCTCTAGCCACGAACCGGTCTCGAACTCGGTGCTGTCGTGGGGACGTTCGCCAGTGATGGAGAGTTTCTCGATAGTTCGGTCGGTGACGTTGTGGAGCAGGTGGAGCTTCGCTCCAGCCTGCTCCTCGCGTCGTCCCTGGTACTGTTCTCTCAGGAACCGATGCAACCGCAGAACGGTTGCGTCGGCGATCATTACGTCTCTGAATTGGTCAAACTCGTCACAGACAGTGTGAGGGACAGCGACCTCGTCGAGCGCGAACTCGACGAGGTCGCGGAGGTACGCGGCGAATAGCGGTGTCAATCGCTGATAGAACCCGCCGGGAGAGAGCGTCTTATCGGCAGTAGCGTTGTAAGCGCGGCGAAACGCAGCGAGTGTTCGGCTCTCGCCTGCGGCGAAGCCGAACACGAGCGCCCAGACCATCGCAGGTATCTGGAACTTGCTGTCGCGTTCGACCACGCCGACTGCCTCGGCGTGGTCTTCGAGAGCTATCGATGGAAAGAGCGTAGTGAGTCGCTGTTCAATCCGACGTGAGGAGGGTTCCGAAGGCATGGACACCTGACCCTCCTCATTCCACTCACGAACCAACTTCGATAGCAGCCGCAGTCATGCGATTCTTCGCTTAGCTAAAGACGGATGTATTGAAGAAATGTACTGATGAAACCGCTGAGAGACAGCGCCAATATGATACTGTCACGACTCGGCACTGGGTTCAGTGACAATCTTGTCGCAATACTCTTCGGATCCTTGAATACCCGTTCCACCGAACACAATGAGCATGGAGGTTTCGAGCATTGGAATCGATAGGTCCGTCTCGGCCGTCTTTCCGCCCGAACAGTTGCGAGACGCCCTCACGGACGCCGTTGAGGTGGCAGTCATCGACGCTGGCAACGACCCTCTCGAACCGTACGACGCCGTCGTTACGATGGCCTATCACGAGAGCTACCTTGAGGGAGTCCACTGGATTCACTCAATTCAGGCGGGTGTGGATCGCTTCCCCGTTGACGAGTTACGCAAGCACGGGGTGACCCTTACAAACAGCAGTGGCATCCATGGTCCGGCGGTCGGCGAGACCGTCATAGGATACATGCTTTCGTTCGCACGTCGATTGCTGCCAGCTGTGAAATCGCAAACCCATCGGGAGTGGTCGCCACCCGCATGGGACGACGCATATACGCTGGCAAACGAACGTTGTTGCATCGTCGGGTTAGGGACGCTTGGGAGAGGAATCGTCGAGCGAACTTCCGCGCTTGGACTCAACGTCGTCGGCGTCCGTCGCTCCGGTGAACCTCTTGATGAGGTCCGAACAGTCTATCCCCCAGACGACCTCCATACAGCGATCCGGGACTCGAAGTTTGTCGTGCTCGCGGTTCCGCTCGTCGACGAAACTCACCATTTGATGTCCACCAAAGAGTTCGCCGCGATGCGAGACGACGCGATTTTGATTAACGTCGCTCGTGGACCTGTGGTTGACCAAGAAGCACTCGGTGACGCTCTCGAAGCGGAGGCGCTCGGTGGGGCTGCCCTCGACGTTTTCGAGGCGGAACCGCTACCTGAGGAATCCCCACTCTGGGAGTTCGAGGAAGTTCTCATCACCCCACACTGCGCGGGGTTCACCGAGGACTACTATCGAAACGTCGCTGGCCTCGTCCGAGAGAATCTCGTCAACATCGACACTGGTGAGGAATTCGTCAATCGGATCGTTTAGTCGTGTAGCTTTTGATTCCGCAAATCGAGCGACTTGAGCAGAGGTACACGACAGATCTCGACTACAGCTGTTCAGCGATGTGTTTGTTGAAGAACATTCGGTGACATCGTTTCTGATCGATGTTTTCGAACCAGACAAAGACGAGGTGTATATCGTCACGAAGCCGGCCTGTGAGTTCAGCGACTGCCTCTTGGACATCCGTGACCTTGGCGAGATGTGATTGATACTGATCTTCGAATCCAACCTCGTCCTAGACAGCAGTATGTGCTCTAGCAGAGGACTGGAGTGACCGAACACGGACAAAAGGCTTACGCTTGTGCAGCCACCACGCACAAGCGGGAGATCCGTGATAGTTGGGAATGCTCACCCCACTCGACTCTCCCTGACGGACCACGATAGCGAGCGTGCCGGCGTCGCCGGCGGGTACTAGCCTCGAATGGCCACCGAGGTATACCCCTGTGGAGTAGACTAACCCGCCACCGAAACGCATCATTCCGACACGCTCGCCCTGACAGTCCGCCAATCTACCCAACCAGACGTCGGCTGATGGGTTTGAAAATAAAAACGGGAATTTCCCCTGTCCTGTGCGAGTCCTCCTCTCCCATCAATTTCGAACCTACTGGACGCTCTCGTCTGTATTTTCGAGCCGCATGCCGTCAAGCTGCTCGCTGATACCGCTGGTTTTGGTGTCGAGTTCCTCAACGAATCCGCTTGTTTGGTCGGTTGTCGTCGCTCCTTGACTGGTGGGTTCGATCAGACTCTCTTCTTCGAGCACCCGCAACGAATAGCGCACCTTGTGATGCTCGTAGCCGGTTTCATTCGATATCTTCACGATCCCGATCGGTTCGNCTTCTTCGAGCACCCGCAACGAATAGCGCACCTTGTGATGCTCGTAGCCGGTTTCATTCGATATCTTCACGATCCCGATCGGTTCGCTTGTGATGACTATTCGTAGTATCCGAAGATGGCGGACCAGCATGTCTACCTCTTTTTCCATCCGATCAATCATAATGTGTGCTACCATACAACGATGCAAGTTAAGTGTTATTGCCGAACTGACCCCCTATCCACTCACCGGGATCTGTCCCAGTGGAGTTCGAGACTCACTGAACTGTCGGCCGTAGACGCCGTGTCTTCATCGGAAGCAACGACACGGTGTGGTGAAGGTAACAGGACATCGTTCCCGTTCGATATCAGTCTCATCTCATCACCTTCAGAAAGAGTTCTCTCGACACTATGGACTGCCTCGACAATACCCTGGGAATCTGCTGTGTTACTCCTGCTGCTTTCACTGTTGTTCTGTGCTGGTCGGGTCACTGGCTCAATATCGACATCCGCGCTCCGATTCGAGAGAACGGCGTTGACAGCGACACCAACCAGGATGATCAAGCCACTGAAATAGAGCCATGTCAACAGTACAAGAACACCAGCGATCGCACTACTCCCCGGTGATTTGAACTGCGTATACAGCCGGAATACCGACTCGAACGCGGTCAGTCCCACAGCAGTCACGAACACACCAGGCAGGATTTCTCCCAGTGTCACGTCGGTATCCGGGAAAATGTAGTACATCGGTACGAACGTGATCGCTAACCCGATAATGAGGACTACCGGCCGGATGATCGTCGCAATCACTCCCGGATCGNGTACATCGGTACGAACGTGATCGCTAACCCGATAATGAGGACTACCGGCCGGATGATCGTCGCAATCACTCCCGGATCGACGCTCGACAGAATCGAATTGATCGCCCACCCTGCCACCAACGCCAGTCCGAACGTCAGAAACACCACCACCCCATCGGTAAGCTGATCGGTGAAGGTATTCGCCGATCCCGTCTCGTAAATATCCGAAAACGCGGTATCGAGCCCGCGGAAGATTCGGAGTGTTCCCCAGAGCAGCACTCCCAGTCCAAGGATCGACAGTCCCGTGGATGTCCCGGCAGATTCGAGTTGGCCAATGAGAACCCCACCAGTACTCGGTGTGAGAACGCGTTCGGCAAACGAGACGAACGCCGCTTCGAGACTCCGATCGCCGACAGTCGAGATGATCGTCAGCACCAACACCAACAACGGAAGCATCGACACAAACGCGTGATACGCGATACTGCCCGCCATGAACGTCACCTTCTCTGTGCGGAGTTCATGAACGATCGCTCGAACGATGCTGATGGGACGGTCGAATCGATTCTCATCGATCCGTTCAGTGAGGGGCTTCATGAGTGGTGGATCTGGCTTGAGGAGCAGCCACGATAGGATGGTTAATTACGAAACTGTGTTCATTGCGTCCGATATTCTTCACGTTGTCTGATCGGATCCGAGCTATCCTCGAAAGGGTTCCGGAGAACCCTTTGCCGAAGGTGGTGATGTCAGTCGTCGGTCGATCCTGGCGACTCGAAGCCGTCGTCCGGCCCAGAGTTCGATTCGGTGTCCTCGTTGAGATCGGATGCGCTACTGCGCGCACTCCCAACCCAGTCGTCGATATTCTCGGCGACGTAGTCCTGCCCACCAAGTGCGAGCATCCCACCGACACCGATAGCGAGCGCCAGTCCGAGTGCGCCGAAGAACGCCGTGATGACCGTGTTGAACAGGCTCGTCAGTACGGACGTGTCGAACCCAGCTGTGTCGAGTGCGAACACGATCACGATGTAGTAGACGAACAGCTGGACAGCCAGACCGGCAATGTCGGCTGCTCGGCTCGTGTCAGCGTTCGCAACTATGTCGCCGAGCAGGTCGGCCACGTAGATCCCGACAATAAGGACGGCGAGAGCGCCGAGGATCAGTGGGATCTGGCCGATGAATTCGGTCAATGGTTCCGACAACGCCGGGAAATCAAGCGCATCGACCGCCGCGACCAACGCGAAGTAGTAAATAAGGAACTCGACGAGTTTCCCGGCGGCGTTACCGATACCACCGACCGCATCCGTGGCGTCAGCGAGCGGCGTGTCTCGGACGTAGGTGTCGAGCCCGAACCCCGAAACCACGCTAGCGATGAGGTCACCCACGAACCGACCGATAGCGAACCCGACGACGAGGATGACGCCGGCGACGATGATCTGCACCGCACCGTTGGCGATGTTCGTCAGGAACCCACCTGGAATCGCGATTCCAGCGTAGTCGAGCGCCATGAGTAGCGCAAAGAAGTAAATGAGGTACTCGACGATCTTCCCAACAGCGGTGCCGATGCCGCCGACTGAATCAGTGACGTCAGCGAGTGGGGTGTCACGGACGTAACTATCGAGGCCCAATCCGGCGACAATGTTCCCAACGAGACCCCCGACGAATCGGCCAATGGCGACTCCGACAATGAGGATCGCAATAGCAACGATGACCTGGACCAGCCCGCCACCGACGCCAGTCAGGAACCCACCGGGAACCGCGATTCCGAGGTAACTGACCGTGGCGAGGACTGCGAGCAGGTAGATGACGTACTTGACGAATTTTCCGAGCGCCTGTGCGATGCTCCGATCCGCATCACCCTCGCGTTCGAGGGGTGTCCCCTCGGTGTACTGGGCGGGACCAATCCCTTGGACGAGGCGCTTAACGATCCCACCGAAGATTCGGCCGACGATCCACCCGAGCAGCAGGATGACGATCGCGCCAACCACCAACGGGACCGCTTCGAGGAACCCGTTGACCAATGGCTGGAGCGAGTCCGGGACTGTCTGGAGAACGACACCATCGCCGAGTATGTGTGGACTTGTCATTNAACCCGTTGACCAATGGCTGGAGCGAGTCCGGGACTGTCTGGAGAACGACACCATCGCCGAGTATGTGTGGACTTGTCATTGCTATCACTAATGTCACGCACTCGCTGCCGCCCAGTTCATGCGAGACGGCAGCGATTCACAGAGTCGGCCCATAAATGTTTTTCATGGTAGAATACATTGGTTCAATACTATTCAGTGGCTAAGTGTTTGCATATTCTGCCACGTACCCGTTGTATTCTCTCGACGTGGGCCGTTATCGCTGACAAAACAGGGTAGGTAAAGTCCTGTGAGTGATAGAGGTACTCATCAAACTCTTTCCCATCGAGATGTAGGTTGTCCATCGGTGGACGTTCGTTGAGGAACGCTTGGCGTTGATTGGCAAGCATATCGCAGTCGTGTTCTAGCGTGTAGAGTCGGTCACGAGCGGCTCTGAGTTCCCTAGCGGACCACCCTTCAAGAGGTGAATTAGCAAGTTCGGAGACAGCAGCGTCGATCTCGCACAGTTGTTCGGCAGTTTCCGCGAGCGAGGTGGCTTCTCGATCGAGCCACATCGAGAACGCTTTGCGNCAGCGTCGATCTCGCACAGTTGTTCGGCAGTTTCCGCGAGCGAGGTGGCTTCTCGATCGAGCCACATCGAGAACGCTTTGCGCTCGCGAGACGCCTGCTTTGCAGCATCAAGGATCGTCGTCTGGAGGTCCGAGGAAATGTAGGTGTTCTGCCTGAGGACGTGGGCAATGGCTGGCCCGAACTCTGCCGCCATGGTTTCGTAGATCGAGGCGTCGTTGTACTCGTCGTCGTAGTGAGTAGTATCCAGTAGCGTCTCCTGAAAGGCGTTCTCGATCCGCTCGACCATCGCTCCGCCGGGTTCCGTATTGAGATGTACAGAGATTGAGTTCTGTGGTTGCCCCCAGGCCTCGTTCTGGGAGCGACTGCATTCGATATTGGCAACGTGGGTATGAAACCGCTGGAATGCGCGCTCTTCGACCTGTGTTCGGGCCTGTTCTTGCTCAACACGCTCACGTGCGGCGCTGATGGGCTCGGTCGCTTGTGAAGTCATGATGTATCTGTGTGCAGAACGTGTAAATTATAGGAACATGCTCGTCCGACAGTATCCGATCTCTGAATGGCGTCACCCGATTTCCAAGCGGTGTTACGGTAGACACTGCTGGGGGATCGGTCGTCAGTGTCGCGGTGATCGCGCATCACGAACGTCAGCCCCCTCGCGGACTTTTCCTGGACAGTTCGGACAGACGCGTACTGATTCCATTCCAGTAGGTGCGAACACCCGGACATACTGGTCGGTGACGAACGCCTCGCAGTTCTGGCATTCAGGCATGTGATGATTGGTCGTCGTGGAGTGTAACTTGCACAAACTGGTCGTTGCCACAATTTTGGCACTGGGTCGCACTCATCGGAGCCAGGCTTCCATCGCTGGTGGTTCTGGCAGGATACAAGCTGTTGCACTGTTCACAACAGAGAAGCCTGCTATCGCTNTCGGAGCCAGGCTTCCATCGCTGGTGGTTCTGGCAGGATACAAGCTGTTGCACTGTTCACAACAGAGAAGCCTGCTATCGCTTCTTTTCGCTTTTCTATCTGATTCATCATCCATTCCGTCGTCCGTACGATAGTACTCCTCACCATTGGTCTTTTCGGCCAGTTGGTTCCGTCTTTGAGGAGTTCGCTTTCGGCAAGTGGTTCAAAGATTTCGTACATCGACCTCCTCAATCTCTATTCTTCCGAGATATTGTATAGAAATCGCAACGTTGATTATTTCCTCGTCAATCTACTCGGGCGGATCCTATGATACCACTCCAGCAGGGGTTTTCACTCGACCCACAGTCGTTGCTGAATCAGTACGGACCGGCACTCATCAACGCCGCCGTGACGATCGTGCTGTTCCTCGTTTCGTTCGTCATCATCTACTACGTCGGCAAGGCCATCGTGGTCCGGATGTTGAACGCCGCGCTCAATAGCCGCGATGTCGACGAGACGATTGCAGGACTCGTTGTGAGTACTGTGGTCGCGATCACGGCTGTGCTTGCGATCGTGATCGCAGCCACCATCGCGGGTGCTGGCGTCGTGCTCGCGGCGTTCGCGACGCTCGCCGGTGCGCTCGCGCTCGCGGTCGGCTTCGCTGCACAGGACCTCATCTCGAACTTCGTCGCGGGAATATTCATTATCCAAGACGAGCCATTCAAGGTCGGCGACTGGATCGAATGGGACGGCAACGTTGGTGTCGTCCGGGAGATTCAACTCCGGGTCACGAAACTCGATACCTTCGACAACGAAGAGGTCACCGTCCCGAATAGCGATCTCGCCAGTGCCGTTGTGACTAATCCGACGGGCAACGATCAGCTCAGAGTCGGCGTGGACTTCGGCATCGAGTACGACGACGATATCGAGGCGGCTCGCACGGCAATTCTCGACGAGGCACGGAAGCTCGATGGTGCGCTTTCCGAACCCGAACCAGCCGCGCCGGTCACGAGTCTCGGCGATTCCGCGGTCGTGCTCTCGGGACGTGTCTGGATCAACCCCAACGAAACCGGCTACGCACCCACCGCCGCGGCGTTCACCGAGGCAGTCAAGAAACGCTTCGACGCCGAGGGCATCGGTATGCCGTACCCCTATACTGAGATTACCGGGAGCGTCGATGTCGAGAATCCCGGCGAGGCCGGATACACGTCAACGGACGACTAACCACAGTAGTTCCATCGATTCGGATTCGAATTCTCGCATTTTTGCGGGCGATCATACTGATTCGAGTTGTTCAGGCGCTCGGATGAAGCAGTGAGAACCGATACTTCGAGTGTCACACCGGAATCGGCACCAGCGAGATCACCTACGACTCTCGTTCATCGTGTCAGAAGCGTCTGTCTCTGGGATCGAATGGAATGATGAAATTGCTTCGAGCGGTAACTCTTGGATGAACTGCTCGGATTCGTCGATCTGTTCGAGCGTATCGAGGAATGTGAGATATTCCATTGTGACGAACGCACCGAGAGTAGTGATGCGATACCCCTCGCTGGTTCGTTCGGCCCAGCGTCTTTCGAGAAACTCGTCTAATGTTGGTCGAAGTACAGCCTGCGAGAGTGAAAGTGCTTCGGCGATATCGTCGAGTGTGGATGGTTCGTCGCGCAGGTGTTCAAGCAACCAGAGTGGTTCGGGATCTTCCGCAAGGAACTGGATCACGTCGCGTCGGTCTGCCTTCGTTGACATGGAACGAGCCCCCATTGTGGATCGTGTTGTCAACGTCACTAAAGGGTTTCTGGGGGTGTGGATTGGTCGATGTAGGGTGTGATATCGATGCCAACTGTTTGGAGGTTAGATCGGTTTGTAATGCATATCTCCCTTATGAAATCTACGCTGCAGACATAGATTCAGAACACGCTGTGCATGAGCAAACTACCTGCCTGTCTTCAGATGGAGTGGTCTAGGAAGTCGCGATGAGCGCGAAATCGTCCTCATGGTACAGGTTTCGCGCTCAGTAACACCATTTTTGAGAGAGATATAGTCGTATCGGCCGAATTCTTCGTTGGCGAGCTCCCACCACACAGTGCTGATGACCGTTGTGATTGAGTTGTATCCGACCAGAAGCACGAGCAGAATTCCGACGTCAGTCTACCGACAGTGGTCCTACGCTGAAGCTTCAGCGGTCGGCGTAGCGGTAGTTTCGTTGCCGCCCGACGGAGTTTCAGACGTACCGCGAACTAGCTGGATATATTCGGTCGCAGAGATTTCTTCGTTATTATACTGCTCTGCCCACGAGCTTTCGACATGGAACGTGCTGATGGGTTCGCCAGCAGACGAAACGACCGTCACGTTCATGCCCTCAGTGTTCCATCCTCCGGACATAAGTCCGGCATATCCACCAGAAATCATCCCCATCTCTTGAAGAGCAGCGGATTCATCCGTTGCATTAGTGACGTATTCAAGAGTAACAGTATCACCTTCCATTCCGATCGAGTTCACAGTGTAATTTGACTGGGTGACAAGTAGCTCCAGCCGGTCAAGGAAAAATTGGTCGTCGTTCGGCCCTGACGGAGTAGCATTTAGGTCGAGGTCACCCGGAGCGGTTTCGTTCGGACTGGCATTCCCGGTCGTCGTTGCGTTCGTACTGGTATTCCCGACAACAGTCTCGGTTACTGTAGCAGTCGGTGTCGGGGTTGCGGTGGGAGTTTCAGTCGCGGTGGGAGTTGCGGTTGCAGTGGCGGTTTCGGTCATGCCACTCTCAGTTGTTGTCTCTTCTCCGCTCTCTGCAGCCGTCGTTTCTGCGTCGGCTGCGGCAGTCGTCTCGTTTTCGCCTGCGACTGTCCCATTGGTTCCATTATCGCCACTGCCGCCACCGCCGCCGCAGCCCGCGAACAAGAGCATCACGACGACGAGGCCGACCATGGCCACACGTTTCGGTGAGTGATTTCCTCTGTCGAATAGTTTCGGTATCATGGAATCTCGACCGCCAAGACGCTTCAGGGTGTTATTAAACCCAACCATCCACCTCGAATTATCTCCGAAAAATGGGAAATCCACCGCATCGTTCAACATTCGGAAGAAGAGTTCGTTACAGAACGAATTGAACAACAAATGATCCTCTCATGCTCTCGTGCTCCAACGCTAATCCGGGGCCGCTGAAAGGTTACAGAGGTGGAATGGCTGAAGACACGAAGCGCTACGCTTGATTCTCAGGCGGTGTTGAGGTCGACAAGCTCCGATTCCCACTCACGACGGGTTTCGAGTTCACGACGACCGCGCTGGGAGAGCTCATAGGAGTTGGTGCGTTTGTCGATCGTCCCCTTCTCGATCAACCCCATCTCACGGAGGGAATCCAGATTCGGGTAGAGTCGCCCGTGATTGATCTCGCCGGAGTAGCCTTTCTCGATTTCGTCTTTGATCGCAAGGCCGTGGGGCGGTGACTCCTCATCAAAGCTACCGATCACGTAGAGCAAATCACGCTGGAACCCGGTCAAGTCATCCATCATAACGTGGTGATACATCATGAAGCATGAATAATAAAGCTACTGGCTATTGAGTCGGTGGGTTCACTGTCGGCGTGGATATTCGAAAATCCAGCGATGTTACAGGTCGCGGGCCTGAACGGTCTTGCGGTCGTTCTCCTCAGCTCGGCGGCTCGCGTCTTCGAGTAGATCTTCGACCTCTGCATCGAGTGCGTCGTAGAAGTCCGCTGCGACGTTCGAGTCATCGAGCGCTTCCTTCACTGCTGCTTTGACGATCAGATCTGCCATCACTGGGAGAAGTCCAGTCGATCACTTATAACTACCGGCTTCAGGAGCCGTCTTCGAAGGGATTTCGGCTTCAAGAGCGATCGAGGAACGGTGGTAGTTCCTTCCCAATTCACTTCATCTGGACGGCCGCAGTTGTCGCCCTGTTGGCGCTCAGCCACAGTCTCGATTCTCGTCGCCGCGACACGACGATTCGCAGGCGTCGCACAGCAGCATTTGCTGATCATCCTGTCGGGCGGCCTGCTCGCGGTCTTTCAGCCGATTGTGGCCCCACTCGCCGTAGCTCTTCTCCGGACCGTCGTCGGTAGCTGTGTGCGCGCCCACCATTGCCTCGAGACAGAGGATTCGGCGATAGACCCGTGGGTAGAACAGGCGAATCATCCGCAGCTCGCCCCGAGTGGCGAAGGCCCCGCATAGACACTCTCCGGAGATTTCCAGCCGCTCTTTGACCGGATTCATCGGAAGATCAAGCGCGGTTCGGTAGCGTCGAACATCGAGACCGGTGAAATCCACGAGCGGCGAGACCGTAGTGTAGCCAAGATACTCCGAGATGCCTTCCTCGTCGACGTGCTCCATCCGCCGGTCGGATTCGCCACGCCGAACGCCCGAGACGAGCGTGATCGGCTCGGAGCGTTCGTTGAGGAATCGTCGCAGTGGTTTCTCTTTTAAATTCCAGTACATGTATTTGTGCGCCCCAGGACCCGGCAATCCGTACTTGCGGATGAGTGCCGGGTACTCTTCGTGCGGCCGGCGGTACTCGTGTACCTGGCCGGGCTCATCACACGGGACACCAACCTCGTAGTAGTCGAGACCGAGTGTCTCCGCGCGCTCCTTGATGAACGCGCGTGTCTGGGGAACCCCGATGCCGGTGTTGACGTGGACGATCCCGGAGAGATCGACTCGCGACGACCGGTGGGCGACCGCCATCGCTGAGAGCGAGTCGTGACCGCCAGAGACCAGTGCCAGTACCTCGCCGTCGGTCGGCGTTCGAGCGAGGACACGCCGGGCGCTGCGTGAAGCTGTCGTATCGACGGCGTCGGGAATGGCTGTGCTCATTTCACTACTCTGGTGTGGGAGAAACCAGCCGACGCTTCCGTTGGCTGGTACTGCCTTATGTAACACTCGCTGATCGTTAAAAGACAGTGTGTTACATAAGGCGATCATAGACCGCACCACATCCACTAATCGCTCAAACACCATTCTCAGTCGGATCGGTACTGGATGGGGAACAGCAGCCGAACCTACCGGAGCGCGTGACTGCCGGCATACCCCTGTCGCACCGCCTCGTGGCGCGTCGACGCCAGCTTCTCTTCCAGATACGGTTTGAGCGGTGTGAGTTCGCGGAGTCGCTTGTCGGACCACTTCTCGCGCAGCTGAGCGAGCGCGTGGTCGATGCCCTCCTGGCCGTACATGTTGCGCTCACTGGCCCCTTGAACCGGGATGTGCTCGTCGACGAACCGCCGTGCTGCTTCCCAGTCGTCGAGATCCAGCACGCGGACGGGAAGGTCGTCAAGGCCCGCCCGGCGGGCGGCTTCCATGCGCTTGTGGCCGCCAACAGTTTCGTACTCACCGTCCGATAGCGGTCGTACCGCGGGGAAGGTAAGCAAGTGTCCTCGCTCGCGAGTCTGCTTGACGAAGGTTTTGTGATCGGGGTCGTCGTACTCGCGGGCGTTATACGGCGACGGTCGGATGGCGTCGACGCGGATCTCGCGGATCGGTCCGCCCGCTTCGATGCGTTCGATGGTCTCGGGTTCGCTGATCGTGACCGGGCCGACCTCTTCGGCGTCGTCGCGCTCGACATCGTACAGTAGGACCGCGTGCTGATCGTAGTGAAACATCCGACACCAGCCCTCGTAGGTGAAATCGGCGGTATGTACACGAACGCGGGTGCCGCGGTAGTCCTGGTCGAGCTGGTAGTAGAAGGGATCCTTCGCCATCGGTATCGTCTCCAACGATCTGTCCGAAGTATCTTGCTACTCAGAGCCACTCGTCGAGCGTCTGGTCGTTCTCCGGATCGACCAGCTCCATCGCCCGAACGATCTCGTCGTAGCCCTCGTCGTTCGAATGGCGTTCGAGGATTGCTGCAACCGCTGCAAGAAGCTCGTGCTCCTCGAACGGCTGGTACACTTCCAAGACCGTCTCACTGCCGATCGCCAGCTTTCGGTCGGGTGGATCGGCGACCGGATGGCGCTCGATTCCGCTGTCGGTTTCGACGTACTCGTACTTCAGAGCGGGCATGAGAATGGCTTTCTCGTCAGGCGTGCCGGCGTCTTTGCTGAACCCGTGTGCCTCGACCACGTCGTGATCGTCGGTGTGGTCGTGGCCGATGTCTTCGTAGCGTCTCCACGAAAGGGACAGTCCGCCCTGCGTGAAGTCGCTGAACACCCAATCCGCGGGAGCGGGATACGTTCTCCCGTAGGCCGTCTCGGTCGGATAATGCTCTTCCCAGTCCCCTCGGTGCGGAATCCCGTCTGTCGAGGTCATGCTTCCTGGTCCTCCTCAAACCACTGCCTAAGCTCGTCTCGCGTCCGAAAGACGAACTCCTTGAACTCCGCTGTCGGACTCGGCGCGTCGGGCCACTCGTCGCGACGGGCCGTAACGCAGATGTGGGGTTCCGAGAGCGGGATTGCCTCGCCGGTCGCCGGACAGATCTGCGTCTCGCCCTCGCGTCCCGGCTGGGTCCGGCGGTGGACGGTGCTGAACTCCCAGTCTGACTCAGAGTGAAAGGCGGGAAGCGTTGGCCACGGTTCGCCGGGCGGTGCGTACTCGCGGACGATTGCTTCAACCGATCCGGGCTTTGGCGGTGACGGTCCGTTCTGCGAGGGCATTGTTCAGTTCTCTCCCTTTGGTGGGTGGGACTGACGAGCTGCCAACGTCAACTCGGTGATCTCGTGGATAGTGTTCATGCTTGTCTGTTCCTCCACAACGAAATAAAGGACACGCCGAGAGAGGCTAAGGATGGAATTTGTGCGGTAGCGGTGGCGCGTGCGTGACTGCGCCGAGACGCAGTCCGCGCGCGAGGGACGGCCAAGTCGGCGCACGGAGGTGCGCCGCGCCGGCCGTCGGCTGGGGAGGACGCGCCGAAGGCGCGGGTGGTCGAAGACCAAAAAAAGAGAGTAGTGGAAGAGCCTGACCGTCACTTGGTCACCGCGACCACGCCGTTCAGCTGCTCGATTTCGGTTTCCGAAGTGAGCTTCACCGAGTACCGTCCTTCATACTCGTCAGTCACGACGTTTTCGAGCCTGTACGTTTCACCCTCTTCGAGCTCGGGCAGATCTGAAGTGACCCAGGAGACGAATTTGATCGACCCCGACCGGCTTGAGAGCAGCCCGGCTTGGGCGATGCTGTCGGTGGAGGGCTCCCACAGCTGGTCGACTTCGGCCTTGACGTCGATCCAGTTGTCGGCCGAATCGATCGTCCCCAGCGCCACGGCAGTATCGCCGTCAGCAGCGAGGTGATCGCGCTCGGCAGCCGGGCCGGAGATCTCCGTGATCTCGGTTTCCGAATTGAGTTTGACCGTGTAGTTGCCGTCGAACTCACCAGTGACGACGCTTTCCAGCGCGTACGACTGGCCCTCTTTGAGCTCATCGAGGTCCGACGACGCCCACGTGACGAATCGGATGTAGCCCGACGAATCGCCAAGCAGACCGCCCTGGCCGATTGCGTCCACCGAACTGTAGTCCCACAGTTCGAGGACTTCGACTTCCATATCGAGCCACCGGCCAGTGCTGTTGATCGCCGCACACCCAGTCGGGTAGTCGACACCGCTACCGCCGCTACCGCTGCTACCGCCGATTTCCGCGTTGTTCTGAGTCTGTGCCTCGCCGGCCATCTGCTTGGATTCCGTGGACATTGTTCGAGTCTCCGATTGGGCCGATGATCGTTTCTCTCGACCCTGCACCCCTTCTGAGGGAAATAAAATGCTGAGGCGGTCGCGATTCTTGGTTCGGAGGTTGCAGTTCGTGGCTTGTGGCTTGCAGTTCGGTGCCGCTTGTCCGTGCTGTGTGGTCGGTCACGTTCGGGACAGATGCAAACGCCGCAGTTAGGGCCTTATGTAACGGATGGGGACCCACCTTCCCCTGTCTCGTTACATAAGGTAACACGATACCGCCGAACCGCCCCCGATGCTCTGCCACACCGCCGCTTCCGCAGGTTCCGCCACCAACCGCACCGTTGCTTCTCGCACCGCGCTCTGCTACCGCGACCACCGTACCGAGACAGCCTCAATCTCGACTTCGAGGTAGCTGCACTGCGGTTCGAGACGGCTCCGGTGGACTTCAGTCTCGATCTCGATATCAGTGAGTCGGCCGTGCTCTTCCCAGAGCGCGTTCAGTCCACGCTCGATCCCGGTTCGTAGCCGTGCTTGGGTTTCTTCCTCGCTTAGGTAGCTCGGGATGTTTTCGGCGAAGCGATCGTTCCACTCAACCTGTTCACCGGTTTCAGATCGAGTGGGCAAGTCACAGTCGCTTTCAGACATTGGCAGTCCTCCTGGTAGTTTCTGGTTGGCTCGCGTTGGTCGCGTCACCGAACTGATCGGGACCCGCGGCCGCAATCCGGCCGACGTCGTCGACACGACTCGGGGCGTGGCGCTCGGCGAGTCGTTCGGCGTGGCCACAGTGGCGCTCGAAACCTTCGAAATTGCCGTTGGCAGCGTGTTCGCGCGCTTGCTCGAGATTCGCAGTGATGGTTCGATGAACGAGCGTTGCGTGGACCTGCTTGAGCGTCCGGAACGGGTGCCGGAGGCAATTTACCTGCATCTCACCCCCTCTGGGGGCAGACAAACTGCTGGCGGTCACACGCAGAATCTGCCTTCATCAAACGCTGAAAAGGCTGATAAGCGCCTTTTTGACGAAGCGTTCGCCCTTCTCAGTGAGTTCACCACTCGCTTTGCCCGTCTGGATTGCTCCCGGTGGGATCGTGTAGAGTGCCCATGGCATCAAATACGTTGTATTGGTGAACGAAACACCCGAGAGGTAGTCGTCTTCGAGTTCAGGGGAATAGTGATCGTAGTTCTTCGCACCAGTACCCAGACACATGACGGTACACTCGACGGAGCTGAACGGGCGCTTTTCGTGCGAGAGGATGATGACTGGGCGTTCGTCGTGCGCGTCAGTCGGATCGATCGCCCACGCGACCGTCCCTGCAGAGAACTTGGTCATTCCTCAAGCTCGTCTTCCAGTTCTGTGAGTTCACGCTCAATCTCCGCGTCGTCTATCCGTTCCGGAGGAGCACCCTCTGTGTCAGAAGCTGGTGGCTGACCCTTGTCAGTCGGTTGAGTGAACATCCGATCTAACTGGTCAAGACTAGCGACGTAGCGCCGGAGCCTCTCTCGCTGTTCAAGCGCGTGGTAATAGCTATCTTCGGTTTTCCCGATATAACCCGCTTCATGAAGCCGCTTGAGAGTGGTCGTCGCGGTCCCGTGAGGGACATCAAGGTGTTCCCTGAGTTCAGAGGGTTTGTACCCGTACTCGGGGTTGTTGTAGAGAAACGCCACGATGTCTGATTTCGTGGTTCCCGGCGTCAGGTCGATCTTGGGATCNTACTCGGGGTTGTTGTAGAGAAACGCCACGATGTCTGATTTCGTGGTTCCCGGCGTCAGGTCGATCTTGGGATCGTGCGTGTCGAGGTGAACGGGCATGGCTTGTGACTGATTGTAGTTGATTGTAGCTATAAGTAGTTTCGGCTCGTTGCGATTAGACGGACCACTTCCAACAACTGTACCGATTGCTTGCTAGATCACGGCCATCGGCCAGAACGGGCCTCCAGCAGCCGTTCGACATCCTCCAATCGATGGGGAGCGTGCCAGCGAGCGAGCTGCCCCGCGTACTCGCAATGGCGCTCGAACCTTTCTCGATCGCCATTCGCAACGTCTTCGCGTGCTTGCTCGAGATGGGCGGTGATCACCGCATCCGTCGCCGTTTCACGGATGATCCGAAGCGACTGAAGCGGCTGTCGCAAGCACCTCGTGTTTGCCTTGGTGAGCTGTGCCGAGACGATGTCGGCCGCTGCAACAGCGCGTTGTACCCAGTTCATCGGTCTTCTCACCCCTCCAGAGCAAACAAACTGCGGGTGGATATCACAGACACGAACTCAGAAACCGAACTCAGGATCCGTTCGCGAACGTATCGATTTTCTCATCGAGTGATTCCACCTGGAAGTCGAAGTGCGAATATTGCTGCGGACGTGGCTGGAAGCACCAATATTTCGCCTTCGATTGAAGCTCGAAAAGCGTGTTGCTCATGATGTGCTCTTTTTCCGTCCAGGTGTGCTCGAAGCCGACAACGACCCCGCGCCGTGTCCCGTCTTCCAGTGCATGTCTGGCAGTCTCGCTATGGTTGTCTCGAAAGAGACGGTGTACGGCATATATCATGTTCATGTTGTTCCGATTTGCACAGAGACTGCGGACGGATTCGTTTCGTGAACATCAACACCGGACAATATTCGTACACCCTCCGACGCTACACCAGCTCTCGCTATCCGACCCTACCAAGTCTGGTGTTGTTGAGAGGGAAGACAAGGCCGTTACAGCTAGTTAGCTGATACGTGTTGCGGCCGGGAACGATACTANCGACCCTACCAAGTCTGGTGTTGTTGAGAGGGAAGACAAGGCCGTTACAGCTAGTTAGCTGATACGTGTTGCGGCCGGGAACGATACTATTGACCGATCCAATAGATGAGTAAAGTGGTTTGTATTCATTTCTATTATTTTCGTGGGGGTATATTCACGTCACGATAGCGCAGCCGCTCCGCATGGAGCGGCTCGCGTACCTCTTCCTATCGATTAGCCTGCCTCAAGATCACGGCTCCACAGATACCGCTTCTTTGTCTCGGTGAGGAGCGGGATCACTGCCTCCATCTCGATGTCTGGAAAGAGCTCGCGCATTCGCGCGAGCGATGCCTCCCGCGAGATGTAGCCGTGTTTGACAGTCCGCACGGTCATTTGGGTCTTGAGGAACGACTGGACGCCCTCATGCGTCCGAAATCGACGCTTTACCTGCGTCGATTTCGTGTGGCTGAAGTAGCGCTCGGCGTTGTTCGATGTGCTCGGGACCCACTCATCCCGGAGATGGACCACGAACTTCTCGACGTTCTCCATCACCTCCTCGACGTACGTCCGGACCGCTGGCGGCAGGTGCTCGATTTTATCGAGCACTGCCTCAAGCCGCTGGAGAGCCGCTGTATACGACGAAGCAGCGAACACGCTCTTGAACTCGCTCCAGACAATCGCGGCGTGAAGCTTCTCCGCGTTGGAGTACCGAACGCTCTGGAACACCTTCTCTCGGAGCTTCTTCTCGCCGTTCTTCAGGAAATGGTAGTGACACCGGTGGTGGAACGCGCCGAGATCGTCTTCCACGATCTCGGCATAATCCGAGCGTCCATCCGTGGTCACGACGAAGATGGGTTTGTCTTCGAGAGCAGTGGTGAGGAATTCACGAACGGTGGCCTTTGCGCACCCGTCGACGACTTGCTCGGCGACGGGTGCTCCCATGAGGTCATCGTAGAGCAACAACCGGTATGCGCGCTTCCCATCGATGCGGAGATACTGCTCGTCATACGTGTAGATGCCCGAATACGTGGGGAGATCGTTGCGGACGATCTCCCCCGTATCTTCGGTGATCCAGTTACGAATTTGCTCGTCGGATGGTCGAACACCGAAATGAACGGTACAGATGTCCTGAAGCCGTTCCAGAGACGCGTTGGTGAACGCGTTCACAACGCGTACCAGCCGTCTGACCTCGTCGGGGTACTGGTGTTCGTCCTCGATGTAGGCCAAACTTGGCGAGAACGTCCCTCCACAGATACGACATCGATACCGTTGCACTCGCACGGGCACGTGCCCGTGCGGGTGCCTGCCGTAGGTTCCGTGCTTGTTCGCACGCTCTGACCCGCACTCACAGACCAGCGTCGGGTCCTCGACGAGTGAAGGTTCATAACCCGTGGTCTCGAACGATCCAGTTGGTGTGGTGGGACTGAGTGACACTACAGTCACTACCGCACCAACCTTCTAAGGGCATGACGTGTTGCGTCGCTGCGGCGCAGCGACGCCACGGTAATTCGAGACGACCTCTCACTATTCGAGCATAGCGGCGCTCGTCCTCACCAACACCCTACTTGGTAGGGCCCNGGCGCAGCGACGCCACGGTAATTCGAGACGACCTCTCACTATTCGAGCATAGCGGCGCTCGTCCTCACCAACACCCTACTTGGTAGGGCCCGCTATCCCAGTTACTCATATAGCTCTCGCCGTGGAGATCGTGGTGTCGACATCCATCTCGAGTCCCTCTCCACTCGCGAAAAGCAACGTTTCCCCAATCCCATCGTATCCGAGGAGACACACACCTCGCACCGAGTGAGTTCTTGTTTTCACTCCTCTTACCGGAACCCGTATATAATAGATAGAACGCTGATCGTAAATAGACGCCTAAATCCAATCAGAACCCGTTCTACAGTGCAAGTATTTCCTGATCAGAAATCCTTATAAATACAATTTTGAACTCATTCATCCCACTCAAATCCACTAGCTCACTCGTTGTGAGGTGTGTGTGTAGGTGAGTAAATAGTATATAAATAGTAAAGAAGACGGCTCTTAGAATCTCTCGCCGAGACATATTGGGACTCACTCGGTTCGGGGTCGGTATGCTTAAGTTATTGGTCGCGTCGCAAGACCGTTTAGACTTCACCTCCAGTGACTGTGACCGAAACAGTACAGCGTATCTTCTTGTGAGTTGATCGTTGGAGGAGATCATCGAAGAACTGGCGGTAGTAACCTGGATTCGCGTACTTCACGAGGCGCAGCTGAAGCAGCGCCTCTAACCCGTCTTCCGTCCACCGCATCCAGTCACGTTTGCACCGTTTGGCGACTTCACCCATTGCCCGTTCGACAGGGTTCGAGGTCCACGGCACCTCGAACCCGTCGAGTGCATCCTCGGCGAACGTCACCATCGATGGCAACCCACTCCGGAGATAATCTGCTGCTTTCGGCGAGGATAGCTGCTCTAACTGCCATGCCGTCTTTTCTATTCGCTCTTCCGTTCGGCCGATCCGCTCGCGGATCGCCGAACGTTCCTCTTCTGGACGATGCTTCTCGACGGAGTTCTTGAGATGGAACAGCTCACCTGCAACTTCCGAAGTGACCTCCCTGCGGTCATCCAATGAGAGTGCGCCGTCGTCCCAGAGCTTGTAGCTGAGTGTTCGTGGAACGTGAGACAGATCGAGTTGGTGTTTGCGTGTTCCGTCGGTAAAGGCTGTGACGAGACGATTTTCAGCATCACTGACGACTCTCGCGTCGTCAGTGATCGCATCCATTGCCTCCAATGAGGCTGCTGTCTCATCCCACACAGCGTTGACCGAGACATCCAGCAACGACCGCGAGTTCTCGGCGGTGTCTTCTGCGAGGGTAACCTGCACGTCGTGGTAGTCGCGGTCGTCGTCCTGACTGTAGCACTTCGTGCCGTCAGGGACGACAGTGTCGGCTTCTGTGCCGGGAAGACGGTCGGCAACGAACTCAGAGAGTTCGTCGCCGTATTCTTCGACGCGGCGCTGGATGGTGTCCGGCGACGGCATCTTGTCGAAGCCGTCGCCGTGAGAAGCAGCGTCGCGGTAGGAGAGCGTGGTGGCGAGATCGACGCTGTGAGCGGAGATATCCTGTTGATAGCGTTTCTTTCCATCGAAGTCGACGAGGTCTTCGATAGGGCGGAAGTGGGAGGGGTTCTCGTCGTCAGTAGCGGTGTCTTCGACGTAGTCGAGAGTGAATTGGTGCTCGCCGGCGGTGGTAACCGCCGAGCGAGTGGAGGTAGCGGAGCGTTGGAATCGCTTGGTACCGTTGCCGTATGCGTGTTTATCGCCGCAGTACGCCTCAACGAGATGCTCGTTGAGGCTTTGGATGAGTGTCTCAAGGAGGGCGGATTCGATACTCTGCTGGGTGAGTATTTCGGCAACAGCAGCGAGTGGATACTGTTCGGTCAGATCAATGGACAGTACCAAGTGAACGGTGAGTGTGATTTGGATCGGGGACTCTCTCATCTCAACACCAGAGTAGTCCCCTTCCTTTCAGGTATCAGCTACGGCTTCTTGCCGACGGGTATCGTCCCGATTCTAAAGGATTCTGCGACGCGACCCATCGATTTCACGCACGTTCCCTACCACGTCTGGCCGTGGGTGGACAAGGACGAAAAGATCCCGAAGCCGGACTATCCGCCGATGGTCAGCGGGTATTACGATGATGGTGAGGTGAAATACGGCTACACGTTCGCGACGATCACGATCGTCGGGAACGATGTCCCGATCATCTTGGGGATCGAGCCGGTCAAGGAACATTCGGAGTGGGAACCAGCCGACGCACCGTCCGATTCGAAAGCCGAGGTGGTCGCTCGACTGCTGGGCAGCGCCCAGCAGTACGTCGCTCTCGACGAGGTACTGCTGGATCGAGGGTTCTACAGCAGCGACGTCTACGCCGAGGTCCATGACCGAGACCTGATCTATACGACGCCAGTACCAAAGTACGAGGACGACTATGACGTGATCAAGGAAATCCAGAGCAAGGAAGGCGTTGATGCAGCCGTCAAGCACGATGTTCCGCTAGCGATCGACGGCGATGTCCACCACACCGCCGAGCTATTGTACGTTCCCGCGACCGATGAGGACGCCGACGGCAACTATGCGGTCTTCGTGACCAACCGTGATCACGTCGATCCCGACGAGATCACTCACGTCACGAATAGTTACAGCCGACGATGGGACATAGAAAATCAGTACAAATCGCTGAAAGCGTTCCTGCCGAAGACTTCCTCGAAGGACTACCGCACGCGGCTGTTCAGTTTCACGTTCGCGGCGCTACTGTATAATCTCTGGCGTCTCACCGACTACCTGGTGAAGGTTGGGATGGATCGAGCGATCCGATCGCCGCCAGTCGTGACCGCCAGGACATTCGTCCGGGCGGTCGGTCATTCTCTCCGTCAAGGCGGCTGAGGGCACGATCACCCGGTCCGGTTCGCCTGCGACAAGCCGCGGGACTCGGATTCTGGGCCGAATTCCTCGTAGTATCTTCAGAGAGCTAGGTAATTCTCGACGAGCGAGAAGTAGCTGCACCAATCTCGCTCCAGAACCTCTCGGGTTTCATCTAATTCCTACGAAATTCGTTTGTAACGGTGCTATATCCCAGAAACGTGGTATGTTGCTCATTTTCGCTAAGCCGGGGAGCTACAACCGAGAACTCGAAGCTATAATCTAATTACGACACTCTTTACCATGAAATCAATACAGCGGCCGAATCGTCGTCGGGATATTTATATAGACTGACTATTTTCGGCGCGTCGGAGAGAAAATACGGGGACGAAAATCAGTGCTGCCGCTCTTCAGGTACGCGAACTCGAACGACCTCAAGCGGTGTTAGTCGACGGTTCGGAGGAACTCACCCAGCGCCCGCACGAACGTCTTGGCCGTTATCTCCGGCGGCGAGCGAATCTCAACGCCCTTCCCCCGCTTAATCAGATAGTCGGTCAGCCGCCATAACACGTAGAACAGTGTCGCCAGCACGAAGTTGCATAGCCGGACGCGGTAGTCCGTCGAGGACGTCCGCGGCAAGAACTTCTTGATCGACTTGTACTGGTTTTCGATGTCCCAGCGCCGACTGTAGCGGTTGCAGACCGCCTCGATCTCGTCAGGTTCGACATGATCACGATTCGTGACGAACACCGCGTACTTCCCGTCGGCATCATCGCTTGAGCTGGGCACGTAGAGGAACTCGGCGGTGTGGTGGACCTCGCCGTCGCGGCCGAAGGGAACGTCGTGCTTGACTCCTGCATCCGCCTCGGGATGAGATTCGATGTCCTTGATCACCTCGTAATCGTCTTCGTACTTGGGCACTGGCGAGAGGTACGTCAGGCCACGGTCGGCGACCGCCGCGTACACGCCGTTGCTGTAGAAGCCCCGATCGAACATCACCTCGTCAATATCCACGAACTGGAGCGCTTTGTCCAGCAGGCGTTCGACCAGCTCAGCTTTCGAATACGAGGGCGCGTCGTCCTCTTCCCAGTTCGAGTTCTCCTTGACTGGTTCGATCGCCAGCGGAATCGGAACGAGATCGCCGACAAGCGTGATCGTTGCGTACTTGTACCCGCGCTTGTATTCGCCGCTCTTCTTGTAGCCGCTGACCATCCGCGGGTAGTTCGGCTTCGGGATGCCAGCGGCCTTGTCCTTCCAGGGAAAGACGGTGAACTTCTCGGGAGTGGTGTCGATGGCCGCCGTGACCTTGCGGTCGTCGAAAGGATCGTCGCCCCGAATCGTGTTGATGACGTTCTCGACGGAGCTGTCGAATGCCGTCATGAGTTCGTCGCGGATCCGCTCGATGTCTGGCATCCGATCATCGTCGCGGATTTCGTCGATCGTGAGCTGGGCGTCCTCGCCGTCGGGTGTGCCGAACAGCTTGAGTACGCGGAGGATGGTCGAGCCGTGGGCGGTCTGGTCGTCATCGGTGATGTAGGCATGTTCGCCCTCCTCGTGGGCGCTCGCCTCATGCGCGCAGATCCGCGCGACCATATCGAGGATCTGCTCGTCGTCGTACTCTCGGTTGAGCGTCCGCCCGCTCTCGAACTCGGGGAAGGCATGTTTCCGCGCGAGTTTGAACGTCTTCTTCGCCTTCCGACGGGTGTACTCCTTTTCGTCCTCGTCTTCCTCATCGTCCTCGTCTTCGGGCGGTTCGGTCGGGACGAGTGCTTCGGCGATGACGTCGTTCTCGACGGCGGTGTGGCGGAGTCCGATGCCCGCTGCCTCGATGATCTCGCGGGTGTCTTCCCCGAATTTGCCCCAGACGTCCGAAAGCGCCTGCTGTGTCGGAGCGCATTCGAGACCGAAACGATGCACCAAAATCGGACGGGCCTCCATGCGATTGGCGAGTTGGTTCTGTGAGAGTCCATGAACGTGCTGGTAGAGAAACGCCCGCGTGATCGGCTCGGTTTCGTGCGTGACCTTGTGCCGTTCTCGGGTATCGACTAAGTAGTCGGTCGGAATCGAGAGATGCTTCATGAGATCCCAGAGGTGCTCGACGTGCTCGCAGAGCTTCTCACCGTGGACGACGAGCGCTTGGGCCGCAGCCGGGTTCTCGGTCATCTGTGGATCTCGTATGTTGTTCGTAAGATGCAGAATACCGTTCCAGTAGTACGTTCGATTCGAACAAGAGTTCGTATTCCTTCGTCACACATAAACCTTCGCAAACAGATGTTCGATTCAAACAATGGCCGAGAACGAACCCACTCACGAAATCAGCGCCGAGGTTGCTGATCTCCTACAACGGAAGGGGACTCTCGAAATCATCGTCCGGATCGGCGAAGAAGACTTCTTGCGCCACACAGACCTCCGTAGGGAACTGCTGATGAGTTCCAGCACGATTCAAAAGCGACTCAAAGCCGGTCGGGAACACGGTCTCTGGGACCAGCGACTCGAAGAATGGGGCGACGTTACCGCCAAGGTCTACGCGCTCACTTCGTTGGGTGATTCGCTCTACGCACGCGCAAAAGAGCGTGAACTCGTCGAGTTGTATCAGTCCCGGCGGGAAATAGTCCGGACGATTCAAAATCGGGAACGCAGAGTCGTGCTGGAGTCATCACCGGCTGATGCGGACTGGATATCGGACATTACGATGGAAGAGCACGATATCCAGCACGTCCAGAAATTCCTTGAGCAATTCACAGATAGCGAGTCGACATAAAATATAGGAAACCACTAGGATGTGGCGAAGACAAGAATAATTGCTCAGATGTGGATGGCAATAACCCAAACTCCCCGATTCTATCCAAGATCATACTGATTATTGATAACAGCAATTGTTTGTCATGGAGGTTCCAGCCAACGGCAAGTTAAGTCCACGGAGCACCTCTTGGCTGGTATGTCCAGAGCCAGCCGGAAAATCGACCGCAATCCTGAGAAACCCCCACGGGGAGCGGGTGGTGCAGGGGCTCCGGATGGGTTTACCGTCCCCGAGCGTTTCGTCGCCCGCGTTGCGAATATCGATTTAGACTCAGCTGAGAGCAACGATCGTTCGAGGCGCGGCTCCTCTGTCCCGCGGGATCCAGAGAAACCAGCCCCCGAAGAAAGCGGTGTATGGAACAAACGCGGGTTCAGGATTGTTGATCGGATCGTCAACTGGATCGTCACCGGCGATCCAGATATGCCGTAGCGTCCGTTTCTGAGTCCGTCATCACAGAGCGGTGAATCACCTCGGCGCGTCGTTCTCGGAGTACGCTCAGTAGCCCTGTCGCTACGGGTCGCTGCTGCTCCAGAATCGGCTTCTACGACGTGATCTCCTCGATGAGTTCAAAGCCGTCAACGACCTCGATCTGGCCGTCGAATCCGGCATCTTCGACAGCAGCAACGCTTCCCTCTCCGGCGTGGGTGTCGGTCGTGACGAGGTAGATATACGCCGCCTCATCGGCGTCGAGAAGCTGGACGGCAACACCGGCGAGCGCTGTATCGGCTTTTTCGATGGTATCCTCGTTACGGTTCGAGGCCCGCGCGATGTAGCCGCGAACGTCGTCCATGACCGTCGCGACTGTGGGATTCGCGTAGTCGAGGGGATCAGCGACCCGGACCCAGCCAGCATCGATGGCAGTGTTGATCGGTGTTTCGTCGGGTGTACTTCGCTCGGGAGCCCCACCCAGCTCATCGTAGACGCGGTGGGGGATAACGAACGTCCTGTCGTGCCGTTGTGCGAAGCGGGCCAGTGCGGTGTACTTATCGTTCTGCTGGCGTCCACACGCGATGAACAGGCCGGTATCGGCGATCCACGCCGGATTCCCGGCGTTGGCCGTGTCGAGTTCCGTCATCCGAGGATGAGTTCTCGTTTACCCGTCCTCGCGGGGTGGGTTGTCTCGCGCGTTCCGGATCCGATCGAAGTATGGATCGTGCTCTTGCATGTCGAGGACGACCTCTCGGAGAGCGTGCAGGACAGCGATCCCGAACGCCGGCTGGAGACCGAGTTCGCGAGCAGCAACCCGTTCGGACATTGTGCCCTCTGTATATGGAATCGCGTAGGTGAGTGCGGCGGCGAGCTTGCCGATGCCATGCTTTTCGACGAGGAGGCTGAGATCCGGGTCTCGGGGGGCCCGGCCGATCGCGTCGATGAGTGTCGGGGTGATAGTGTACTCATCCTCGTCAAGAATCGTCGTGAGCACGACAGACAGCGCGGTGTAGGTATGGGTTTTCTGTGTCTCATCGCGGGTGAGCACGCCCAGTTCAACGAGCGACGCGGCGTCGGAGTAGGCCGTCGTTCGCGGAATGCCGAGGTCCGCGACGATCTCATCGATAGTCACGTCGTCGCTCCGAAGAACGTGGGTATAGAGACGGGCGAGGCGCGGCTCGTCGAGAAGATCTGCGACCGCGATGAACCCGTCGACGGCGCGTTCGGGATCGCCTTTGGCTGTCGACATACAATACATGATTCGTGTATTGAGTAATAACCCTTGGGGTGAGAGCTTCGGAGCACACCAGAAGGACCTCAGGGAGGTGTCGAATCCTTAGTAGTCACCGAAGTGCCGCCGATTCCCGGCGTCTATGTCGATTCCATGGACGACTTCCCGGCAGGTCCGCTGATGAACAAAGCCCTGACGGTGAATACGGGTCAAACACACGTTCAGCGCTACCTCGACCCGCTGTTGGAGCGTATCGAGGCTGGCGATATCGACCCGTCATTCGTCGTCACCCACGAGGAGCCACTGCAGAAGGGACCCGAGATGTACGAGACCTTCCGCGACAAGGACGACGACTGCATCAAGGTTGTGCTGACACCTTGATGAAGGGAAAACGACGATTCGATACACGAAAACCCGGTCAGTCAAGCGGCGTAGCGAACCACCGATTCGGCGCTCCTCAAAGAACGAATTCCGGCGTTGCAAAATCAGGCGTTCGTTTTATTGAGAACGTATGCGTCGGTAGGGATGAGGACAAATAATGGCAGACTCACTCGAAGGCAAGAGCGTCGCGATCTTTCTCGCACCGATGGGCACAGAAGAGGTCGAATTCACCGACCCAAAAGAAGCCGTCGAGGACGCCGGGGCGAGCGTCGATGTGGTCGGAGCCGAGACCGGCGACGTCGAAACCGTCAACGGCGACATTAATCCCGGTGGCTCATACGAGGTCGAGAGGACGTTTTCCGAGGTCTCCGTCGAGGACTACGACGGTCTCGTGGTTCCGGGCGGTTGTGTGGGCGCGGACCAGCTCCGGGCCGACGACGACGCGGTGGGGTTCGTCCACGACTTTTTCGAGACCGAGAAACCGTTGTGTGTCATCTGTCACGGTCCGTGGACGTTGGTCGAGGCCGACGTGGTGGATGGCCGGACGCTGACCTCCTTTCACAGCCTCGAAACCGACATCCGCAACGCGGGCGGCGAGTGGGTCGATGAGGAAGTCGTCGTGGACGAGGGGCTGGTGACCAGCCGCAACCCCGACGACCTCGATGCCTTCTGTGACAAAGTGGTCGAGGAAATCGAAGAAGGCCCACACGAGGACCGCGAGACCGAAGACGTCTGAATCGGCGCGAAGTGCGCCGACCGACGAATTCTTCGGCACGTTCGGCTGGGTCTGGAACGCTTGCCTAAGTTAACACTGCTGCTCAGTGTGGCAGTAATCGCAGGTTGCAGCTTGCTGGCTGATTCTAAAGGTCAAAGGCAGTCCCGGTGAGTACACCGTCCGCATTTGGTGATGATCGGGTTTCTGTGCGCTATCACGCATCGGTGCGAGTACGAAGCTATCGACCCGCCGACGCAGACCGGAGGTTCAATACTATCCCGACCCCACGGCGAATATGGGAGCACCCGACCGCGAACCGGAGGTGAGCGACGAGGCGATCCTGACGGTGTTCGTTCGGCGCGACGAATCCGACCTACACGCCCGTGAGGTGGCCGAGGACCTGCCGATGGAGCGCGACGACCTGAACGACCGCCTCGACGACCTCTACGAGCGCAGCCTCCTCGACAGCGAGGACGTGCCGGGCGGGACGGTGTGGTCCATCGCGCCCGGCGTCGAAGACGACCTCTCGCCCTCTGACGAAGCAACCGAAACGAGTGTCGAGGCGCAGGCCGCAAGCGACACCGACCTCGAAACGTCGTCGCGCCGGACGGATGCCCGGTCCACTGGTGTGGGGATGGGAGAGGACGAATCGGTCGGGGACAGCGAGGAATCGCCCACGGACCTGATCGCAGCAATCGACTTGCCGGGCACGCCCGACCAACAGGAAGACCGGCGCGAGGCACTCCGGGCGGCGTATCGCTACCTTCGAGAGGGTGCCACCGCCCAGAAGGAGGACATCACGACGGAGGTGTTTCCCGACCACCCCGCTGGCTACGAAACCCCGGACGACGGCTGGTGGCAACAGGTCGTCCATCCGGGCTTGGTTGCGCTGCCGGACGTAGAACAACAGGACGACGAATGGCGATTCGTCGGCGACGAGGAAGACGAAGAGCGCATCTGATAACAAGTCGTGATTCCTGAAACGAAAATCCCAGCAGAATCGCTGACGGAGAGGATCGTGGATCGGGTACCTCGACCGTTTTTACCCGCTGCCACCGAACCCACCACGTATGCGAGCCGTTCGGTATCACGAGCACGGCGGGCCGGATGTACTGCAAGTGGACGAAATCGACCGTCCGACCCCCGAGGAAAGCGAGGTTCTCGTGGAGGTTCGGGCCGCGAGCGTCAACGCGGTCGATGCGAGGTTTCGGTCGGGAAGCTACGGCGACGTGTCGCTCCCGGCGATTCCCGGCGGCGACGCGGCGGGGATCGTCGCGGCGGTGGGCGAAGGGGTCGAGGAGTTCGCAACCGGCGACCGGGTCTTCGCCGGCGGAATGGGACACGATGAAGGTGGGACGTTCGCCGAGTACGCCACGATTCCGGCGGTGAAGGTGGCCCACCTCCCCGAGAGCGTCTCGTTCGAGGTCGGCGGCGCGATTCCGAACGTGGGTGTGACCGCGTGGATGGCGTTCGTGGAATACGCCGGTCTCGAACCCACCGAATACTGTCTCGTCCACGGCGGGAACGGCGGCGTCGGGCACGCCGCTGTCCAATTAGGGACGGCGATGGGTGGCGACGTGCTCGCAACCGCTGGCTCCGAGGAACTCCGCGAGCGAGTTCGTGACCTCGGCGCGGTTGCGGCCTTTGATTACGACAGCGAGATGCTCGAGGATGACATCCTTGAAGAAACCGACAACGAGGGCGTTGACGTGATTTTGGACCACCGCCTCGATGACTACCTCGGTCTCGATTTGACTGTGGCTGCCCAGAACGGACGCATCGTCACCATCACGGGCGGCATTCCGGCGGTCGAGGACGCGCCGCTCCAATCGAAGCAACCGACCATCAAAGGGATGGCCATCGCCAACACGCCTGATCGCCAGCCCGTCCTCCGCCGCATCGCGCGCCTCGTGGAACGCGGCGACCTGAACCCTGAAATCGCCGAGACCTACGATTTCGAGGAGGCCGGCGAGGCCCACCGCGCCGTCACCGAGGGCGGCTACGTCGGCAAAATCGTCGTCCGTCCGTAATTCAGGGATTTCGTGGTTGGTGAACGATGTCTCCCGTTGTTCGACCGGACTGCTTTCCTTTTCCCAATTGAGAACACGATCTGAAGTTCGATGGTGTGTATGAAGGAAGCATCCCCTGCAAGTTCAGGCCCTATCTTTAGGTGAGACCTACATGTTCTTTGATAACGAGGGCCATGCAATGGGGGACACACGCACGAAACGAAGACGGCAGGGAGTGGAGACTCCGAGGAACGAGAGAAACGGGGGAAGCCAATGAAAGCGCTGACCTGGCACGGCGAAGAGGACGTTCGCGTCGATGACGTTCCCGAACCCGAGATCGAGAACCCGACCGATGCGGTGATCGATATCACGGCGACCGCCATCTGTGGCTCCGACCTCCACCTCTACGACGGCTACATGCCGTCGATGCAAGAGGGCGACGTTCTGGGTCACGAGCCGATGGGCGAGGTGATCGAGGTCGGCGACGAGGTCGAAACCCTCGAAGAGGGCGACCGCGTGGTCGTGCCGTTTACGATTAGTTGTGGTTCGTGTTGGTTCTGTGAGCATGACCTCTACTCGCTGTGCGACAATTCGAACCCGAACGCGGACGTGGCTCGCGAGGCAATGGGCCATTCGCCGGCCGGTCTGTTCGGGTATTCGCACATGCTGGGCGGGTACGCCGGCGGGCAGGCCGAACAGTTGCGGGTGCCCTATGCTGATGTCGGTCCGATCAAAGTCGATTCGGACTTGCCAGACGAGCAGGTGCTCTTTCTCTCCGATATTTTCCCAACGGGCTACATGGGTGCCGAAAACGCTGACATCGAGGAGGGCGACACGGTCGCGGTCTGGGGCTGTGGACCGGTCGGGCAGTTCGCCATCCAGAGTGCGCGGATGCTCGGCGCTGACAGGGTAGTGGCCATCGACCGCGTACCGGAACGGCTGGAGATGGCCGAAGACCACGGCGAGGCCGAAACCATCGATTACGAGGCCGAAGACGTCTACGACCGCCTGATGGAGATGACAGGGGATCGCGGGCCGGACGGGTGTATTGACGCGGTCGGGTCGGAGGCACACGGTCTCAACGGCGTCTCCGAGGGTGCCGACCGGCCCTATGTGCTTCAGGAGGCGATCAAGTGCTGTCGCAAGGGCGGCACGCTCTCGATGCCGGGCGTCTATATCGACACGATGGACGACGTTCCGGTCGGCCCGCTGATGAACAAAGGTCTGACGGTGAAGACGGGCCAAACCCACGTCCAACGCTACCTCGACCCGCTGTTGGAACGCATCGAGGCCGGCGACATCGACCCGTCGTTCGTCGTCACTCACGAGGAGCCACTGGAGAACGGTCCCGACCTCTACGAGACCTTCCGCGACAAGGACGACGACTGCATCAAGGTGGTGTTGACGCCCTGATGGCGCGTCTGGTGTAGCCGGTGGTCAATACCATGCGCGACACGGGAGCGAACGCGCCCATCGACGCCGAATGTGGCGATGGACGAGACGGATACCGTCATATCGATAGACCACCACTGTCACACGATGGTCGCACTCTACCCCATCCTATCGCTCCTCATCGTGTTCGCGCTCTCGGCGCTGATCGTCCGGATCGGGTCGATCGCGTTCAGGATGACCGGGATGTCGTCGGACGTCGCCTCGTTTCAAGCCGCGTCGGCGTACTCGGGCGCGGGATTCACGACCGACGAGGCGGAAGTCATCACGGAATCACTCGGACGCCGGAAGATCGCTCAACGGCTCATCCGCCTCGGAAGCGTCGGCATCATCAGCGGTATCGCCTCGCTCACGCTCTCGTTTACCGGTAGCGGGAACAACAACATCGGGACGATTGCACTCATCGTCGGTGGCGCTGTCGTGGTCTACCTGTTCGCGCGCAGTCGATGGGTCGAGCGAGTCACCACACCCCTCATCGAGCGGACGCTCGCCCGCACGACAGACCTGCGTCTGCGTGATTATACGCAGGTACTCGGGCTACGGAACGGTTATCGCATCGCCGAGATCGACGTCGATGCGGAGGACTGGCTCACCGCGGGGTCGATAGCCGAGTTGGACCTCCCCGCCGAAGGCGTGCTCCCGCTGGCCGTCGAGCGCGCCGACGGCACGTATATCGGCGCGCCGGGACCCGATGTGGAAAAAGAGCCTGGCGATACGCTCGTATTGTTCGGACAGGAAGACCGATTACAGGAACTCTCGGACCGTCACGAGACCGACACCCAAGCGCGAGAGGACGCGGTCGAAGACCACCAAGACCGCCTCGAAGCGCGCGTGATCAATCTGCATGACCGAGGTTCCAGAATCGTCTTGTCCAACGCAAACGAGACTCGTCCCTACCGCTTCCGTCCGTCCGCCACAGGTTGGGGGGAACTGTGTGACTAAGAGGAGTAATCCCCGAACGATGAACAGGTGCGGGCGTGACCTACTACCGGACTGTGAAGACGCCTCCTCAAGCGAGACCTACCGCGAACAGGGGGACTCGGGACTCGATTTTTCACGATCACGAAAACAGTCTATCTCAACTACTGATGCTCTTACTCAATCTGGAGTCGTTCCTAACTATCCTCCAACAGTAGTCATCATGGCGATTCACGAAGCATTTTATCCCCTGAACGATATTGATGTCACCCACGAGACAGGATGGTCATGTAATCGTCACTTAATCGTAGCCTTTCCGGAAACTGCGAAACTCGCTCCGATGGGATTCCTCGTCGCTGAGGATATCAATGGCGAGGTCTTCGGTGACCGGGTCGTCCGCCTCTCTGGCAGCTTCCATGAGCGACCGATACGTATCGATTGCGTCTTCTTCGTACTCGATCACCCCGTCGATGACCGAGAGCACGTCAGCCGTGTCTTCCGGTGGTTGGAGTGCCTCTTGTTCCGGCTCAAATTCGAATGAAGCCGGGGGCTGGGCATCGAGTTCCTTCAGTCGGTTCCCGATTCGCTCAGCGTGAATGAGTTCTTCCTGCTTCGCGTCGGCTCGGAGGCTCTCTTTGACCTCTTCTGCGCTGACCCCGTCGAGGATGGTCGCGTTCGTCAGGTAATTCATCACTGTCTCGATCTCGTCGTTGTAGGCGCTTCGGAGCAGCTCTATCACCTGTTCGTTTGTCATACGCTGTCGCTACTCAATGCAGAATCTTATAGATATGGGGTCCGTGGCCCATCTAAGTCGAGTGTTGATCTGCGGGTGAGCCAATCGTCTTTGAGAAGTGGAAAATCACAGTAATTCGAGCAGCGAGTAGAATTCACTCACAGTGGTCCGTGATCAGTGAGACTCGTCAGGGACCGTTGGCTTCGGTGACCGCCTCGTCTGGGATTCGACCGTGCTTGCCATCAGTCCGGGTGTGACGGGCGCACGCCGGCTTTAAATAGTCGAAACGGGACAGGATACACCATTCACTCCTTGTGCGCTTCTCGTTCGAGTTCGGCCAGCGTTTTCATCCCGCGTTCCCGTGCGGCACGTATCTGCTCTCGGCGGCGGCGACGCACCTTGGCCATCTCGCGGGGTTCTCGTGGTAGTACGTCAGCGCGCGATACACGTCCGCGATGTCGAGGTCATAGCGGTCGGCGACGGTCTTCGCCGACAGGTCGCCCTTCTCGACCCAGCCTGCGACCTGTCGGACGCTGATGCGACGGCCCTCGATGCGCGGTTCGCCGCCCATCACGTCCTCGCCTTTCACGATGCGGGCGGTCTGCTGTGCCATCCCGTCGGTCGTTACGGTCCCGCCGGGATTAAAAACTTCGCGCGGGGAAAGGATCGTCCGAATCGACCGGGGAACTCGACAGCGGGAGGTTCGAGTTCCGGTCCCTCGAATCAGGGAAGCTTCGCTTCCAGAACCTCGACTTCCTCTATCTGGGGCGGTTCCGCGAGGAGTTCGTCCGCGTTTTCCTCCAGCGCACCGGCGATCTCGCCCGAGAGGTGGGCTTCCCGGCCGGATTCGTCCGGGAACGTATCGAAGATGCCGAACGTCGATTCGCCCATCCGGAGCGCGAACCACGTGGTGGTGTCGGGTTCGTCCTCGGCCAGCGGGAGCGCCGAGCGAAGGAACTCCTCGACATCCGACTCTTTTCCGGACTGTGCCTCCATTCGAATGAGCAGCGCCACGTTCGCATCGGTCATGGTGTCGATTTACCTGTGGCGTTCTGAGTTGATAAAGCCACGGGGAGCGAGACCTCTGTGAGGGGTACTGAACCGAGGTGTGTAGACGGCGCAAGCTCAGCCTGCTGTGAGCAAATGGAAGCAGAATGGAGAGATACGTCGTTTCAGGTCCAACAAGCGAAGAAAACCACGGTTTTGGCGACAGCCGTCGCTAGCTGCCGACGGCTGTCGCTGGTGTCATCCAGAGGATATAGTCGAGATAATGATATTTCAGAGGAATTAGTCACCACTCAGTTAGCCCTAACCCGCATGCACGTGATAACGGAACGCTATACGTCCGAGCGCCGGAAGCCGTCCCCCGCCCGCCGCACATAAACTTCATACTGCCACGTATTGTCACCCATATTCGGGGAGAGACATTATGGTACCACCATTTCATCTCGGTCCGGAATCCCGGACTATTCACGTCCGACGAGCGGACCCGACTCCGAATACAGTCGAACCGCGGCAGTTGCTGTCTGGAGTGCGTTCATGAGCGACGAACCCGAGGACTCGCCACCAGTCGTCCGGGACCGGGCTGCGTCCGGCGTCCCGGCAGCGGGCTGGGCACTCGGTGATCGCTTCTCGTGGGACGAAATCCATCAACGGATGCTCGCGTCCGCCGACGAGGAGATCGACAACACGCTCTCGGAACTGTTATTCAGCGGCTTCACAGCCGGCTTCGCGATCGTCTTGACGTTCATCGGCTACACGGTCGGGACCGCGACGTTCCCGAACAATAGATTCCTCGCCGCGGTGCTGTATCCGATCGGGTTCATGTATATTATTCTCGGACGGTACGAACTGTACACCGAGACCACTCTCCCACCGGTCAAGCTAGTGCTAACCCGGTTGGCCAGTCTCCCCTTGCTGTTACGCATGTGGAGCGTCGTCCTGCTGGCGAATGTCATCGGTGCCGCGTTCGGCGCGTTCATCCTCGCAAACACGCACGTACTTACGCCGGCAGAGATGGAGGTCGGAGCCGAATTCCTCCAGCACGGCCTCGAACTGGGCTGGTGGGACCTGTTCTTCAAGGCCCTGTTCGCGGGGTGGCTTGTTGCTGGCGTGGTGTGGCTCCATACGGCTACGCGAGACACAATCTCGCGTGTCGTAATCACTTATCTCGTCTTCTTCACGATTCCCGTTCTTAACCTGTACCACGTCGTGAGTTCGGGCGCTGAAGCACTCTTCGTCGTGTTCCTCAAGACGCCGAGTCCGGGGGTACTCACCCTGATTTATGAGTTCTGGCTTCCGATCTTGCTTGGCAACACGACTGGTGGCGTCGTATTGGTCGCGCTCGCGAGCTACGCGCAAGCCGAGAAACGCCGGTATCCGGAGATTCGGGTTCTGTCGACCCGGGAGATGCTATTTAGTTTGAAAGGCGGTCGCCCGTTCGAAACGCCGAGGCCGGGCATCCAGTTACCGGAAAACGGTGGTGGACCCGAGGAGGAATCCGACACAACTAGGTGACCGTTGTAGTGTGAACAACCTGCAAATCCCCATTAAGTGGGGTGGCGCTGAATATGCGCGCTGTATTCACCTATGGAAACGCTGCTGGCTGACCAATCCACCGCTGACGACAAAATAATTACGCCCCCGGTGCAGTCCCGCGGTCCCGGCCGACCGGCGGGGCGGCACGACTCTGTGGGGCGATCGCTGTCGGGCGATAGCAGTCGCTTCACGACGGCCTCGACCGGCCACTGTGGGCCGCCCGCTCGGCGGCCCGCAGCTCCCTCGTCGCCGCGGTTACACCGCGATCGTCGCTGTCGAGTTGCTCGCTCCGGTGACTCGGGACGCCAGTGCGTGAAGCAGAGATGCACCTATACGGGCTTTCCCGGATGCCGCGCGGAGTGGTCTGCGGAAGTTTTGAACACTTGAGTGAAGAGGAGGATCACCACCGCTTCATTCCAGCGCAGTCTAACGATTCTTATGAGGTTCGTCGGTGTCCTAGGAGGGGTTCAAATGTTTCGCTGATCACTCCGCCCGTGCGGGTGCAGCGCTATCTGTGTCCGATCTGCAGTGGAACTTTCTCACCGAGCCTCTTGTACGTCGAAGACGGCCACAAGTATCCGTCCGAGGTCAAGCGATTAGGACGCGTCGTGAATGCGTTCACCGACGCGTCTCTCGAAAACCTCCAGGACATCTGTACCGTTCACTTTGGTGTCCGTCCGTCCGATCAGCAGCTGTGTAACTGGATCACGGAAAATACGAGGGAGATCGTCGAGAACGATCTCCCGCAGTATTCGGGTGTGTACACCTACGATGAGCAGTATCTCCGCATTGACGGTGAGCGTGCCTATCGATTCGTTCTCTACGACGATCTGATGGATGCGCCGGTCGGCGAATGCGTCGCCGACCGGCTTACCAAGGACGCCGTTCGTGACTTTCTCACGGAACTCCTCGACGACAAGCCCGCCTACGTAATCACCACCGACGGCCGTGCCGAGTACGCCGAGATCGTCGAAGACGACATCGGCGCGTTCCACCATCGGTGTCACTTTCATTTCCTGCGAAATGGTGAGAAGAAGCTCCGGAACGCCGTGTTCCGGAGCATCCGCCGTTCGGACGCGGAGAAACTTCACGCTGCAATCGTCTGGAGCGAATTCAAGAGTGTATTCGCTGCTCCCTCGTATACAGCGGCTCTGCGGCGGTTCGAGGCAGTGCTCGACAAGGTCGAGCATCTGCCGTCAGCGATACGGACATACGTCGAGGAGGTGATGGAGAACTTCGACAAGTTCCTGGTGCATCTCCGGGATGAGTGGGTCCCGAGCACAACCAACAACTGTGAACGCTACTTCGGGCACACGAAACCGACGCTTCATCCGCGTCGGTTTCGTTCGATCGAGGGCGCTCGCTCCTTCCTGAAGACGCAGATGACCGTGCGGACGGTCAAACACGGGTTGGTTTCCAGAGAGACATCGCTCGCGCTGGCGCGCGAGCTCTTTCCCGCCCTTGATTTGGACGAGGTAACGGACCTGTTCACGGAGACGAAGCAGCGCTATCTCTGGAGCCGCGATCTCGAAGCTGGCTGAACACGATTCGGCCGCGCTGGTCGCTCCATTCGGAGCGGCAGCGCTCGCATACATCGAATATCACAGGCCAATCTGGTTGGATCTAAATACCTCCAAGTGATTTATGCTAACTAAGTAGGTAATTACGTCTCAGCCACGCCGACAATATCTCAGATAATTGTTTGAAAGAATCCGGTTTCGGCGTCAATCAACACCAGGTTTGGGAGGGTCGGGTCCGTGAGTTCCTTTCGATTGAGGTCTGGAGCGGGAGCCGCTCCAGCGAAACGGCCGAAATCGACGAGTATGACCCATCTGTAGGCCGATTTCGGTCGCAACTTAGCCGAGAGTTTAAATACCTTCGGTTCCTACATACTGATGTAGCAACTCGTTGTATCGCCGTCGCAACCGACCCATTGAGCATCCGCTCACTCATACGTCATCTTGGAAGGCAACACAACCCGCATCCGTACGCACGAATCGAACGAACAAACCACTGAAGACACGCGCGAAGAAACAGCCGACGAAACCGAACGCGTCTGTCCCGAGTGCGGTGGCCGACTTGTGAACGATACCGAACACGGCGAGACCACCTGCGCTGAGTGTGGTCTCGTTGTCAAGGAGGACGAGATCGACCACGGCCCCGAATGGCGCGCCTTCGACAGCGCCGAGCGTGACAGGAAGAAACGCACTGGCGCACCCACGACGAAGCTGATGCACGACAAGGGGCTGTCGAGCCAGATCGGCTGGCAGGACAAGGACGCCTACGGCAATGCCCTGAGTTCGCGCAAGCGTCAGCAGATGAGTCGCCTCCGCACGTGGGACGAACGCTTTCGGACCCGCAACTCGAAGGAACGCAACCTCAAGCAGGCGCTCGCCGAAATCGAACGCATGGGAAGCGCGCTCGGCGTCCCGAAGGACGTCCGCGAGACCGCGAGCGTCATCTACCGCCGCGCACTTTCGGAGGACCTCTTGCCGGGGCGCTCTATCGAGGGCGTCTCGACCGCCGCGCTTTACGCCGCGATTCGCCAGATGGGGCTTCCCCGGAGTGTCGAGGAAGTCAGCGCGGTGTCGCGCGTCGATGAAATGGAGTTCAAGCGTGCCTACCGTTATATCAATCAAGAGCTCAGCCTCGAAATCGGCCCGCCGGCTCCCGATCAGTACCTGCCGCGGTTTGCGTCTGATCTCGGTGTGAGCGACGAGACCGAAGGCCGTGCTCGTGAACTCATTCAAACGGTGATGGAGGAAGGAGCACACTCCGGTAAGAGTCCCGTCGGTCTCGCTGGTGCTGCGCTGTACGCTGCTGGTATCCTGACGAACAACCGACTGACGCAGGACGAAGTCAGCGAGGTGGTCGGCGTCAGCACCGTCACGATCCGGAATCGATATCAAGAGCTACTCGAAGTCGAAGGGAAGCGTCAGCAGGCCGAGCAGCGAGAATACACCGAGACGGAGGCAGCAGCCTAATGACGGATCGACGCATTGCCTGTCGGGAGTGTCACAGCCTCTACGAGGCGAGCGTGCAAGCCTGTCCCGTCTGTGGCTCGTCGCGCCTCACCGACGACTGGGCGGGCTGTATCATCGTTGCCCACCCGAACCAAAGCGATGTTGCAGGGGCGATGGACGTCACCCAGCCAGGGACGTACGCGCTGAAGGTTCGATAACAGTACCAAAATCGGTGTCTTATGACGCCATGCTTGCCGGATTTGCCATCCCTTCTTTCACACCCCATTTGATGAGGAGGACGTTGACTGGGTAGGCTGCGATCAACCCCATCGAAAGCGAAAACACGAGCGCACTCCAGAAGAGAGTATCCCCCATTGTGGCTTCGCCCGCCAACCAGAGATCAGTACTGATTGCAACGACCTCCATCACGGCGATGCTGGCCGTCTCCGAGTAAAAGGCGTCAGCCATCGCCTCTCGGAATCCGACACCCTCCTGGAGCAACGGACCGACGGTCATCGCGTAACCGGCCACGTACGCGAGCGCGAACGTTGACAGTGCGGTGGGAACGTTTCCGAGGGTCAGCAGGCCTACGGCGATGACGACACCAGTTATCTCGCCGGCACCGCATCCGGAATAACAGTGACTCACCGAGCGAAAGCCTCGCCGCCACAGCGAGTCGTGGGTGATCTGTGACCGGCCCGAGTACCAGTACACTCCGATACCGATCGGCCCGGAGTATAGGACTGTGAATCCCCAGACGTACTTCATCAAGCTTCCCAACATGGGGTTGTTCGTTCGAAGGTCCCACACAAGTACGGATAGTGACCCGAGAACCAACACCCCCCATGCGAGGAGAAACGCTGGGTTCGTGAGGATGCGTTCGAGCGCCTGTTCGAGCGTCATAGACTGACTACATCGGCGATTCTTTTGTATGGTCGGACGGGTTTCGCCACCTTGCCGACCATATCAATATCGATTTCACGACAGCTACTCCGACATGGCGTCTTCGAGGGCTGTCCGCAGGATATCGGCATCCCACTGCTGATCGTATCGCTCGCCGTTGATGAAAAACGTCGGTGTCCCATTGACGCCGCTCCGCGCCCCACTGAGGATGTCCTCTTGAACGCGATCGGTGAACGTTCCTTGCTCTAGTTCCTGCGTGAAGTAGTCAACATCAAGTCCTAACTGCTCGGCGTATCCCCGCAAGTCATCGGTTTCGAGCGCATCTCGGTTTTCATACAACTGAGGTCGGCTAGGTAGATTCGTCATGCAGAGACCGCCGTGAAATTTAAATTGCAGAGGTTGGTTTCTCTATCTATCGTGCGTGAGAACCCCATTCGTCCGGGTTCAGGTACCGAGGCAGCATTTCGGGGAAGGAGAATTCCAGATGTGAAACTAGAAGGAGCTTATGCTAGTCGCGTAAGCAAGCGCTCCCGGATCACGAGCAAACACGGGAGCACCGTCATGCACGCGACGAACGCGTAGACGATGNTTATGCTAGTCGCGTAAGCAAGCGCTCCCGGATCACGAGCAAACACGGGAGCACCGTCATGCACGCGACGAACGCGTAGACGATGCTCAGTCCGGTCACGATGCCGAACCGCTGAAGCGGCGGCGAGAGTGCCAGCGCGAGCACCCCGAAACCGGACGCGGTCGTCACCGCACTGCCAAGCAACGCACCGCCGGTTCCGGTGAGTGCTGTCGACAGTGTGTCCGTGAGCGAGTCGTGACGAGCGCGTTCGTCGACAAACCGTTCGCTGACGTGGATGCTGTAATCCACGCCCAGACCGATCGCCAGACTCGTGATNTCGTCGACAAACCGTTCGCTGACGTGGATGCTGTAATCCACGCCCAGACCGATCGCCAGACTCGTGATGACGACGGTTTCGCTGTTGAACGGGATGTCGAGCACTGCCATCGTCCCAAGCAACCATGCAAGCGCGATGACAACGGGAACGAGCGTCACGACACCCAATCCCGGCGTGCGGTTTCGCCACCAATACAGTCCGACGAGGAGTGCGAGAATGACCCCCAACGTGATGGCGAATCCCTCAACGAGCGTCTCGAACAGCCCGCTCTGGACGGCCGCAGTGATGACCGGTCCACCCGTTGCGATGGCCCGCACCGGCGCGTCCCCCTCGATGGCCGAGGCGACGCCCCGAACGTCGCCCGCGACCGACTGGGCCGAGGCGTTCCCCTGCACGCCAACCGTCAGCCTGGCGGATTGGTACGACCCGTTGTCGGCACGATAGAGTACCGATGACGCTTGGTCGGGAGCAGCCTCGAACAACAGGTCATAGACCGCCGCAGTATCNGACCCGTTGTCGGCACGATAGAGTACCGATGACGCTTGGTCGGGAGCAGCCTCGAACAACAGGTCATAGACCGCCGCAGTATCTCGATCCGGGAGTCCGTCACCATCCGTGTCACGCACTTCGATCGCGTCGGCGACCGTCTCGTTTTGGGCAGCGACACTACGGAGGACGGATGCCGGACTCTCGATGGCGGCTCTTCCATCGGAACCGACGACGATAGTCCCACTGCTGTTCGTGTTCTGGGTCACGTCGTCGGCTGCGGTGAGCAGCGTCGGCGCGGTCACGTTCCCGCGTATCAGTACCTGTCCTTCTGCTCCCTGTCCACGTTGTCGGAAGTTGTCGCTCAGATAGTTGAGATTCTCACTCACGTCGTAGTCGCCGGGGGCGAACGGTCCCGGCAGCGACTCCATCCACGCCGGGGCATCCTGTGGCAGGAAGTCGGCCTGGTTGAACTCCGTGTCAATGTCGGTCGCACCGTACGCGCCTGCGGAGGCGAGCACCAGTGCNAGGAAGTCGGCCTGGTTGAACTCCGTGTCAATGTCGGTCGCACCGTACGCGCCTGCGGAGGCGAGCACCAGTGCGATCACGATGACGACGATAGGCGCTCGCCGTGCGAGCGCAGCAGTCCCCGAGAGAAGACGGCTCAACCCTCCGGAACCGACGCCGACGGCAGGGTTGTGCCGGTCGCGGCCACGGCGGGCGAAAAACCGTTCGAGTTCGAGTTTGATCGCCGGCACGAGCGCCGCGAAGACGACGAAGATGGCGACGATGCCGACACCACTCAGGATGGCGAAATCCTGAATCGATTCCAGCGGACTGGCGTAGTTCGAGAGAAAACCGACCGCCGTCGAGAACGCGGCGGTAGCTAACGCGAGGACGACACCAGCAATCCCGACACGCATCGCAGTTGTGGGATCGCGCCGATCCACTGTCTCGTCGTCGGTATCGAGTGTCCCCTCTTGTGCCTCGCGGTAGCGCATGACGACATGGAGCGAGTAATCGATACTCAGGCCGATGAGCAAGAACGGCACAGCGATCAGGGTCGAATTCGACGGAATCCCGAGCCAGCCCTGTATGCCAGCGTACCAGACCATCACGACGCCGACACCGAAGACGCTCACGAGAACGTCCACGAGGTCGCGGTAGGCAATCGCGAGGACGACGAGGAGGAGGATGATTGCGACCGGCGTGATGATGGTGAAACTATCACCAATGGCTTGCGAGGACTCCTCGTCGATGATACCTTGTCCGAACACGAACGCGTCGGCGAAGCGGTTCTCGACCAGCGAGTCGATGGCCACCTGCGCGTCGTTCACTNTGTCCGAACACGAACGCGTCGGCGAAGCGGTTCTCGACCAGCGAGTCGATGGCCACCTGCGCGTCGTTCACTGCTGGGGTAGTCGTCGCCGGACCGTTCGGGTTCTGCTGGAAGACGAGGGTGGTCCTCGCGTCGGCTTGCGTCGTCCCCGGTTCGTACTCCGTTGGGAGGAACTCGGCTGGGTCGCTGCCCGGAACGGACGCATCCGGGGCGAGGATCCGGCTGAGATACGTCTCGACTTGCTCGTCCGAACTGGATTCGAGTGCGGCGATCTGTTGATCGAGTGTCGGTGCTGACGACTGACCTTGCGCCGCCGATGTATTGTTCCCGCCCGTCACACGGGAGCTGGTGTCGGCACCCGACGCGTTGGCGCGTGCGCTCTGCTCGTGAGCGTACGCGACGTTCGCCACCACATTTTCGATGCCGACCATCCCTGTCCCGTCACGAAGCGTTGTATTGATCGATTCATTTCCGCGGATCTCCTGCTGAAGACGGAGGCTTTTGAGTAGCGACTCGCGGGTGAGAACGTCACCGCTCTCGTCCCTGACGACGACCTGTGCAACAACTGCATCGTCCGTCTCGTACGTCGCCTCGATGCGGTCGAGTGCCGCCTGCTCTGGGGAATCGATACCGGCCTGGCCGATTTCCCCTTCTCCAGTGGTGCCGACGACCGCGCCAGCACCAACGACGGCACTGATGACGAGCAACAGAGCGACTATCAGTTTGCTCCGCGAGGCGAGCACTTCCGCGTATCGAGACGTCAGTTCCCGCTTCATCGGTTACCGTCACCACCTGTTACGGGAGTGGCTGCGGAATCGGATCGGGTGATGGGGATTTCGGACCAGTCCATACGTTCTCTCCGATGGCGACTGATAAGGAGCGATGGAAGGTTCCCAAAACGTGGGACAACTAGCTGTGGTTTCGAAAGCCAACCCAGATAGCGGTCTTGGGTGAGAACGAATCGGATTCTACGTCCGGTAGAGGCCAACGATCATGACGACGAATCCGAGACAGATAATCACACTTTCGAGGAGCATTCCGGCGGTGACTGATGCTCCGCCGATGTGGTGGAACACGCCGACCAGAAACGTTCCGAGAGTGATGACCGCTAATCCCACCGCAAAGTACTGGAGACCAGCAATCCGTGTTCGGTTGTAGGCTCTGTACGCCATCAGAGAGACGATTCCCCCAAGGACGAGAGCAGCAATCTTGACGACGACGAGTAATGCGACGAGTAGCTCCATCACGACTCCTCCTTCATTGCCGACCAGAACGTGGCCAGTCGGTCCTCTGGGTCCGTCTCCGGACGGGTCACTGTCATGGAGAACTCGCCGGTGTCGTCGATACCGATGGAAATCTCCGAGAAATCGCGCTCGTAGAGCGTGACGTTCGGCCCGTCGCGCCGGACTTCCGTATACTCCCGGACGAGTGCCGATTCGCGAAGCAGTTCGAGTTTCCGATACACCGTCGAGCTAGAGAGATCACAGTCATCACGCAGGTCGCTTGCCGATTTCGGCTCGTTTAGCCGAGTAAGAATCTCTCGACAGGTACTGTCGTCGAGCGACTGCAACACTGGCGGGAGAGCAGGTCCGTCGGATTCGTCGAGTTCGTCGGACGACCATCGGGCCATTTCGGTAGGTGAGTCAGTCGAGCCAGTATTCGACGGGATCAGTGATAATCGATTCGACCCGCTGTATTGCTCGCTCATCTCAGGTGCTGTATGCTGTGGTTCTGTTTCGAGAGTCGACGGCACTCATGTCGTATTGTACTCGATTCTTTCGGCGGAGAGGGTATAGGAGTCTCGGTCATTCCCAGATAGCTGGAATAGTCCGATTCCAATCCCTCCGTGCGATTTCTGCTCGTCTACGGATGCCACTCCCAAAATCTGGGACGCCCCCATCGATGTTTATCCTCCAGCTTCGAATACGACACCGATGACGCACGAAGCCATCACCCGAGTCGATCCACGAGACACTGAACGTATGATCGAAGTCGGCGCAGCACCTCGACCGAGCAACGCCATTACGATGGACACACCGCTGAGCACGAGGGTTCACCGATGACGAGTGTCCTCGATATAGCGATGACCATCCACACGATCTTCGCTGCGCTTTGGACGGGTGNGGCGCTGTTATCCCGGCAGCACGCAGCGAGTTGCTGAGTACGGAAGGGCTGACTCTCATCGCACGACGGTTCTGGTATCTCACGGTCGGTTCAGTCCTCCTGTTGTTGTTCAGTGGCGGGCACCTCGCAGGGACACTCTATACTGCCGAAACGCTCCAGTCAACCGGCCGAGGGAATCTCGTACTGGCGATGGTCGGCCTCTGGCTCGTCCTCGCAGTCGTGCTTTTCTTCGGCTTCCGCCGGTTGATCAGCGACCAACCGGAGACGTCAGCGGTCGCAGCAGCAACGAAAGCACGACCGTGGTTTCTCGGAGCGAGTGTCATCTCGATATCACTACTCGTCGTCGCTGGATTCCTCTAATCGACTTAGAGGAAAATCATAATACGTTTCGTCACACCGAATGGAACCCGATGATCTCGTCGGATTCGTTTCAGACGTCACTACCATCGCGCAGGCGCGCTGCGAGCACGCCACGGACTACACCGACATCGAGACCCTGATCTGTCGACTCCCGACTGCCCATCTCACGTTCACGGCACACGATTCGTTAGCACCGTATTCGGGGCCATATTCGATGGCGTTACTGATCCGAGCGTGCCTGCTCAAGGAAATCAACGGTTGGGACGAAACCGCGCTCCACGACCATCTACGAGCGTATCCCTCGCTCCGACAGGCTCTCGGCTTCGAGTCGCTCCCGGATCAATCGACGTTGTGGCGCGCGTGGAACGAACGTTTCAGCGAGGAACTACGCGATGCTGTACAGAAGTGTGCTGATGCGGTTGTGATGGCCGCGCGTGCCTGCGAGGTTCCGCTTCCCAACCGAATCAAGACCGAAGAAACGGATGAGCCAGAGGGTGGCGACACTCCCGAACGTCAACTCGTCGCCGCAAAGACCGATGAGGTGTGGCAGCAGGCCAAGCCGTTCGTGACCGACGCGTTCGCGCTCGACCGCGGGCAGAACTGGGAGATCCACGAGAACGCCTTCTGGGAGCAGCACGCCTACATGGGGATGCGCGAGGACATGTACGCGCGCAGCGGCCCGGCGTCGTTCTCGCTCGATACCACACGCGAACGGATTCCGACGGGATCGACGCATCGTTACCAGATCGGCAAGCTCTCGGTCGCGGAGATCCGCTCGATGCTGCGGAACACCACGCGGATGCTGATCGCCCGCGCTCGCCAGAACGGCGAACTCGATGGGCCGGTCTTTGCGGCCATCGACGTGACCAAGGGGTTCCCGTTCACCGGCGACGTCGAGGACCACGACGACGATATCCTCGGGTACAAGGACGGGAGCGACTATTACCAGTGGGCGGTGCTCAAAATCGTCGGGATGGACGTGCCGCTCGTGCTCGACGCCATCCCGCGCGAACGAGGCCAATCGAAAGACGAGATCGTCGAGAAGCTCCTGTCGCAGGCGACCGAGATGGTTGATATCGATCTCGTGATGATGGACCGCGAGTTCGACAGTGATCCGGTGAAAGACACCTGCGAGGAGTACGGCGTCCACTACCTCAACCCGACACGCATCTTCGACCGCAGCGACGAGGCTGACACCATCGCGTGGATGTACCGCAACGGCAAACGCTTCCACGTTACCGAGGAGGAATCCGATGACGACACCCCGACGCACAAGCAAATCTACCTCCCGAAACGGGCGAGTTCCGATGACGATGAAAACGAAGACGACAGCCTCTCAGAAGTGTGGACGGAGATGTGCGGCGAGTGGGAGTTCGAGGACGTGGACGGTGAACCAAGCGAACGCATGTCGTTTTCGCGGCTGCTCGCGGACATCCAGCGCGAAGAAGACATCGAAGAGCGCAAGCAGAAAGCGCAGGACGGAGAGGTGGACACCGCCGAAACCGTCGTCTTCGAGACCAACCACCCCTACGTGACAGCGCGTGATGCCGACGAAGATCAGATGGACGGGAAGGAATTCATCCACATGATCGAGCGCCTGATCCGGTGGTACCGCCACCGTTGGGGCATCGAGAACGGGTTCAAGAAACAGAAGCACTTCATGGTGCGGACCACCTCGACCGAGCGCGACTATCGATTCTTCAACTTCGCGTTCGCGTGCGTCCTCTACAACGTCTGGCGGTTGGTGGACCTGCTCGTGAAGATTGCGATCAACGACGAGAATCGCACGTACACGCCACGAGTGGATGCGAACCAATTCCTGACCGTGGCGAAGCAATATTACGGACTCGATCCACCTGACTGAGACCCGACCATCCCTGTGAGCGCCGGGTCGTGAGCGTCGGCTCTATCGGACGCCCGTTTGTTTCACGCTTTGCGTCCCTGATTCTGAAATTGCGATCTGATTTCGCCCACGATTCATTTGCTACGTCGAGAAACCGGCTGCAACGAATGTCGATTCCGTGCATTCAGCGGCTACCTAGCCGACATCAGGAGCTATCTGAGGTCGGCTAGGTAGATTCGTTATGCATGAGTATCTGCGAAATTTAGATGGTAGCTACCAGTTCTAAGGCAGTCATACATGACCGCTCCGCTTGTTTGATTCTCAAGCTGGTAGAAGTCATCCAGGCAGCCCACTTTACAGAGAGCCTCTCAAAAGCTAATCTGCTGAGTTGTATCCACTACCTATCATGCATGGACGGCTCCCTCTCTAGTTTCTGGTCGTGTTGACCGCTTTGTCCCAGCAAAATCGCCTCAACTTTATGGAGGTGTTCGTGCAGAGTAGATGTGGAAATATTCAATTCATCCGCTAAATCTCCAGCTGATGCTTTTTTCGGGTAGTCGTAGTACCTCTTCTTACGGGCAAGCTGAAACACTTCTAGCTGGCGTTTCGTGAGCTGGTCCACCGGAAGAGCATTCGTAGTGGGTTGGCGACCCTGGTGTTCTATGCTCCGAATGTTGATCTCTGCATCCATCTCCTCGCGGACTTCTTCGAGCTTCTTCTGAATTGTCTCTCGATCGTGATTTGTCGCTAAAGACCAGTGCTCTCGGCCATTTCGGATATCGATCGGTCCTGTACAGACGAATCCCCGAGAAGTGAGAGGCTGACTGATTTGTTTTCTTCCGTCGTGATTAACAAGGAGTTCTCGCGCCGCGTTTCCTGGTTTTCGAATGGCAGTTTGCCGGAAGCCTGGGGCAATCTCTGATACTGAATTAACGTGTTTTGCTGCACTCACCGCTTCAATCCCCTCTGTGATCAGCTCTCGGTTGTCCGCATATATCGTGAAGAGTGTTGCAACATCATTCCCAGTCATATATATCCCGTATCCGAGAAGTCCTACGTCAAACTGGTTCGTGATTTCGATTTCCCAGCAATCGGGATATCGAAGAACAATTGACAAATAGAGTGCGTCGTCGTGTTGTTCAGAGCTGGTCATCGTACTTGCGTGTGGTAGCCAATAGCTACTGTTACCGGATAACTGGTGACATTTTTCTCGCTATCATGTACTATCGCCGCAAGTCTTGTGTGCGCTCTTAGAGGCAACATAACGAACGCAATCGTCTTGCAGAAAGCCAATACAGTCGAGATCCAGATCAGCTGCCAGCGATGAACTGAGCCACGCCATCTCGGAAAGACCAGTCTTCCTCACCATTCTCCGTAATGACTATCAGTACATTTTCCGGCGGTATCCCCGGGTCCTGTTCTAATAATTCAGTTGCGCGGGCGTAGAACGCCTGTTTGTCTTCACGAGCTTGGCCAGCACGCATTGTCAGCTCAATTACAGCTCGGTCACCCTCTCGATCCTGCAACTCAAGATCTTGTGAAGGGAGTTCTCGAACGAGTTGATAACGGTCATCCGGAGGGAAGTCAAGCGTATCGAGAACAGCCTTGTTGACCATATCAGCGACGGCTTTGCGGTACTCGTCGGATTTCCCTGCTACGATTGAAATTGTAACTAATGGCATCTACTACTCACTCTCCGTACCGCTCAATTACCGCTTTTGCGAGCGTGTCTTTGTGGCCCTCGTTCGGTCCTCCAGCTATCGTCAGGAGTTTTGCGTCCCGAAGGTAGCGCTCGACATGGTGTTCAGTCGTGTATCCGAGACCACCGTGGAGTTGAACCGCTTTGTTCGCATTGTCAACTGCAGCCTGCGTCGCGTTGATTTTCGCCATGGCAAACTCACGGGTCACGTCGTGTCCCTGATCAGCGCGGTCAGCTGCTCGAAGTGTGAGTAATCGAGCGGTGTCGACACGTTCCGCCATCTCGCCAATCTCCCATTGGACGCCTTGGAAGTCGCTGATGTGCTGGTCGTACTGTTCTCTAGAACTCGTGTAGGCGGCTGTGTCTTCGAGCGCTGCACGCGCGATGCCGACACCGCGGGCAGGGACGTTCACACCGGTATGAATTTCTCCGCGTGCAACGTAGCCCTCGCCTTCCTCGCCAATGAGCCGATCAGCAGGAACGCGGATATCGTTGAGAGTGATACGCGGAGATTTGACACTGTTCGCTCCCAGAGTCTCCCAGATTTCATCGACCTCGAATTCCTCGGCCGGGACGAGGAACGCGCTGATGTTGTGCGGCGCGTCCTCGTCGGGACCGGTTTTGGCGTACGTAAGGACGTAGTCGGCGTTGAGGAAACCCGACACCCACTGTTTGTGGCCGTTGAGAACCCATTCGTCGTCGTGTTGTGCAGCCGTGGTTTCCATTTCCAGCTTGTTGCTGCCCGCATTCGCTTCACTCTGGCCGAGTACGCCGACTGTTTCGAACGTCGCCATATCGGGGAGGAACGCTTCGCGTTGCTCATCGGTCCCAAATCGTTCGATGACCGTTGCGACACCGAGATGGAGCCCAATGGTACTTGCTACGGGCATGAGTGCGGCTGAGAGTTCCTCGATAGCTAAAGTGAGTTCGACGAGACCTTCTCCTCGTCCTCCGTATTCTTCCGGGAGCGTCAGTCCTGGAAGACGACGGTCGCCGAGTTTATCGAAAATCTCAGCGGGGTATTCCTCCTGCTGGTCCAGTTCTATCGCTTTTGGTTTGATTTCGCTTTTTGCAAACTCCCGAACATCGTCCCGGAGTGAGCGTTGGTCTTCCGTTAGCCCGAATCTCATACGTAACTGTGGTGGTGATACAGGATTAAGTCTGCAACCTGCTATAGCAGGTTTTCTCGATGTTCGTTTTGTGCAACATTTATTGGACGGTATTAATCGCTGAGAGGCTCACACCATTGGGCAAGATACATTCACAACAGACAAATTTCTCATACTGAGAGCGTACAATACGGAACAGACCGTTTCGATATAACCCACCCATGACACAACGCGATAACCAGTCACATGAGAAACGATTCAGAACGCTCGCTGTCGGGTCGACGAAAGATACCTCATCCTCCGAGAAATCTGAACCAAGCGACGTTGTTGCACCGTTGCACCTCTCAAGCACCTTTGAGTGGGCCAGCGAGAACGATGCCAACAAACACGATTACTCACGCGAGAGCAACCCGACACGGGCAGCTCTCGAAGAGCAGTTAGCCCGTCTTGAAGGCGGCGAGCACGGGCTAGCGTTCGCCTCAGGGATGGCTGCTATCTCGACGACGATGCTCTCGCTGGTCCCACCAGGGGGCCACCTCGTCTCGTCAGACTCTCTCTATAGCGGGACCGAGAAACTGCTCACGGAGTTCGTCGCTGGTCACCTCGGCGTCGACGTTGAGTTTGTCGACGCCCGCGAGCCCGAAAATGTCGCCACGGCAGTCGATTCAAACACCGACTTAATCTGGGCAGAGACACCGACGAACCCACTGATGCGTCTATGCGACGTTCGCTCGATAGCTGATATCACCCACGATTATGGCGTCCCGGTCGGGGTCGATAGCACCTTCGCAAGCCCATACTTCCAATCCCCACTCGAACTGGGTGCCGACATTGCCGTCCACAGCACCACCAAGTACCTTAACGGCCACTCCGACTCAATCGGCGGTGCTGTCGTCACCGACGACGACGAGATCTTCGAGAACCTGGCGTTTGCCCAGCGGATCGGGCTCGGAAACATGCTTTCGCCGTTCGACTGCTACCTCGTCGCGAGAGGCATCAAGACGCTGCCGGCACGGATGGAGCACCATCAGGAGAACGCGATGGCGATTGCTCATCTCCTCGAGGCCCACGATCGGGTCGCCAGCGTCTACTATCCAGGCCTGGAGAGTCACCCACAACACAATCTCGCGGCCGAACAGATGTCGGGATACAGCGGGATGCTTTCCTTCGAATTCGACGGCACGCTTGTTGAACTCGAGGCGTTCATCGATGGTCTCGAGCTGTTTACCCCAGGGGCTAGTCTCGGTGGCGTCGAGAGCCTCGTCGAGGTGCCGTCGCTGATGATCCCCGACGAGGTCAGCCACGGGTCGGCCACCGCGGAGATTCCCGAAACTCTGGTCCGGATATCGGTCGGCATCGAAGATGTCGACGACCTATGCGAAGACCTCCGGACGGCGCTGCCGTAGGCGCGCGTTCCCTTTTTCTCCCGACCGTCCCAATCGGCAAGCAAGTCAACTGTCCACCGGTCGCAGCAGCCGCAAGCGAGAATACGAACTATTTCCAATCGAAAGAATCGGGTTATTCGAGGGGTTCGACGGCATCTCCGGGGCGAATCATTCCATCTTCGAGAATGTCTGCTCGGAGACCTCCTCGATGAGTGAGTGCCTGCAATACGCCATCGTGAGTGATGCGTTGAAGGTGGCTACATGGTTCACACAGCCGATCTCCTCGGCAGATGGCGTCACCGACCTGGAATCGTTGTCCAACGAGATGGTTGAGTGCGACATCACGAGTTTCGATGTTCCGTCGGTGTTCGCCCGGTGCGAGTTCGATTTCCGCTTCACGTTCGATTGCTGTAACAGCCTCCTGTTCGATCAACGTGAGATCGTACCCATCGTGGCGTTGCTCGTCCGACTCCCACTTGACGAAGGTCCCGGTTTCGATTTCGCGGAAATATCTGTCACCTCGAAGACCACTTTTAGCGACGGCCTCAACGTCACTGCGTTCGGTCATTTCGACTTCGGGTTCAGGAGCCGTGAAGATTCGTTCGACAGTTCCAATACCATTCATACTCACAGGGTGTTAGTCATCTACCAAATGGCTTGCGCATGTGTGAGGCAGCGTCTCAGTCAGGCAGCTTGTTGGGCAGTATTTCAACTGTACTGACCAGTCAGACGGATTCTTGAGCGTGTCGTGGTCAGCATCTCGTGTGACTACGGCTCGTGAGGTTCGACAGACTGTCTATCGACGAATCGCACGTCGGTCGCACGCCGAAGGGACAGACAACAATCTCAGTGAATTGGTCGCGGCTGTCACCACCATCGCGCAATCGCAGTGCGAACGCGCTACGGATTACGCAGATATCGAGATGTTGGTCTCTCGGCTCCCGATTGAGCATCTCACGTTCGCCGCGCACGATTCGTCCGTGCCGTACTCGGGACCGTACCCGATGGCGCTACTGGTGCGGGCGTTCATCATTGAGGAGATCAACGGCTTGGACGAAACCGCCCTCCACGACCACCTACGAGCAAATCCGTCACTTCGTCGTGGACTCGGGTTCGAGACGCTCCCAAACCAATCGACGTTCTGGCGGGCATGGAATCACCGCTTCAGCGAGGCTCTACGCGACGCCGTACAGGAGTGTGCTGAGGCGATTGTGAAAGCCACATGCGCCTGCGATATCTCCTTACCCGAGCGAGTCAGCACCAGCGAGGCGAGCGAACCAGACTCCGCTGACTGTCCAAAACGCCAACTGCTCGCACAGAAGACCGACGAGGTGTGGCAACAGGCCAAACCGTTCGTCACCGATGCGTTCGCGCTTAGTCGTGGCCAGAACTGGCAGATTCACGAGAACGCCTTCTGGGAGCAACACGCCTACATGGGAATGCGTGAGGACATGTATGCCCGTAGCGGTCCAGCCTCGTTCTCACTCGATACCACGCGCGAGCGCATCCCGACGGGTTCGACCCACCGGTATCAGATCGGCAAGCTCTCGGTTGCGGATATCCGTTCGATGCTTCGCACTACGACGCGAATGCTCATCGCTCGTGCCTGCCAGCACGATGAACTCACCGGAAAACTCTGGGCAGCCATCGACGTGACCAAGGGCTTCCCGTTCACCGGCGACGCAGACGAACACGAGGACGATATTCTGGGGTACAAGAATGGAGGCCAGTATTACCAGTGGGCAGTGCTCAAAATCGTCGGGAAAGACGTTCCGTTGGTGCTCGACGCCATCCCGCGCGTACGCGGGCAGTCGAAAGATGAGATCGTCGAGAAACTCCTGACGCAAGCGACCGATATGGTGAATCTCGATCTCGTGATGATGGACCGCGAGTTCGACAGCGAGTCGGTCAAAGACACTTGCGAGGAGTACGGCGTCCACTACCTCAACCCGACGCGCATCTTCACCACCAGCGACGAGGCCGACACCATCAAGTGGATGTACCGCAACGGTGAACGGTTTCACGTCACCGAAGAGAAAGCCAACGGCACACCGACACGCAAGCAGGTCTACCTCCCGAAACAGTCGCGCTCGGACGATGAGGACGAAGACAACGATCTCTCGGAGATATGGCAAGAGATGTGCGGCGAGTGGGAGTTCGACGACGTGGAGGGTGAACCAAGCGAAGGAATGTCGTTCTCACGGTTGCTCGCGGACATCCAACGCGAAGAGGAAGTCGAAGAGCGTAAGCAGAAAGCAGAGAACGGCGACGTTGACACTGCCGGTACCGTCGTCTTCGAGACGAACCACCCCTACGTGACCGCCGGTGACGCCGACGATCAGCAGATGGACGCGAGAGCGTTCGTCCACATGATTGAGCGGCTGATCCGGTGGTATCGCCATCGTTGGGGCATCGAGAACGGGTTCAAGAAGCAGAAACACTTCATGGTGCGAACCACCTCGACCGAACGCGACTACCGCTTTTTCAATTTCGTGTTCGCGTGCGTGCTCTACAACGTCTGGCGGCTGGTCGATCTACTGGTGAAACTCGCCATTGACGGTGAGAACCGCACGTACGCACCGCGAGTGGACGCGAATCAGTTCCTGACCGTCGCCAAGCAGTGCTATGGGCTCGACCCGCCTGACTGAGGCTCGGTCATCCCCTGTGACGCTCGTTCGTGAGCGACAGCTCTATTGGGCGGTTATTTGTTTCGTGCTTTGATGCGATGATTCTGAAATTGCGATCCGACTCCATCCACAGCTCATTTCACACACCAAGAAAACAGCTGGAACGAACGCCCAGTCTGTGCATTCAGCGGCCACCTAGCCGACTTCAGATAGTACCTGAGGTCGGCTAGGTAGCCGCTCAATGCACAGTATGGCTGTTCGTTACAGCCATGATCTGGACGTATCGAAGAACTCACCGGCGGTGTTGAGTCGTCATCTCGGAATCAGACTTGCGGAGTGGGAAATAAACAAATCCCCGACAGCGCTGCCGCTCACGACCCGGCGGCCACGCACGGATGTTCGGGTCTCAGTCAGGCGGATCAAGCCCGTAGCACTGCTTGGCCACGGTCAGGAATTGGTTCGCATCGACGCGCGGTGAGTACGACCGGTTCTCGCCGTCGATGGCGAGTTTCACCAGTAGGTCCACCAGCCGCCAGACGTTATACAGCACGCATGCAAACACGAAGTTGAAGAATCGATAGTCGCGTTCGGTCGAGGTGGTTCGCACCATGAAGTGCTTCTGCTTCTTAAAGCCGTTCTCAATACCCCAACGGCGGCGATACCATCGAATGAGTCGCTCGATCATGTGGATGAACGCCCTCCCGTCCATCTGCTGTTCGTCGGCGTTACTGGCGGTTACGTAGGGGTGATTCGTCTCGAATACCACGGTTTCGCCGGTGTCCACCTCTCCCTCCTGTGCTTTCTGCTTCCGCTCTTCGACTTCCTCTTCGCGCTGGATGTCCGCGAGCAACCGCGAGAACGACATCCCCTCGCTCGGTTCGCCCTCCACGTCGTCGAACTCCCACTCACCGCACATCTCCGTCCATACTGCTGAGAGGTCGTCGCCTTCATCCTCGTCGTCCGAGTTCGATTGCTTCGGGAGGTAGACCTGTTTGCGCGTGGGCGTCCCATCGTCGGCTTTCTCCTCCGTGACATGGAACCGTTCGCCGTTACGGTACATCCACGCGATGGTGTCTGCTTCGTCGCTATTGGCGAAGATGCGCGTGGGATTCAGATAGTGAACGTCGTACTCCTCGCAAGTGTCCTTGACCGGATCGCTATCGAACTCCCGATCCATCATCACGAGGTCGACATCGACCATCTCGGTCGCCTCTGACAGGAGCTTCTCAACGATCTCGTCCTTCGACTGTCCGCGCACGCGCGGGATGGCATCGAGAACCAGCGGAACATCCATCCCGACGATCTTGAGTACGGCCCACTGGTAATACTCGTTGCCGTCCTTGTAGCCGAGGATATCGTCCTCGTGGTCCTCCACTTCGCCGGTGAACGGGAACCCCTTGGTTACGTCGATGGCCGCAAAGACCGGCCCATCGAGTTCACCGTTCTGGCGGGCGCGAGCGATCAACATTCGTGTGGTGTCTCGCAGCATCTCCCGAATCTCCGTGACGGAGAGCTTCCCGATCTGGTAGCGGTGGGTCGAGCCTGTCGGGATGCGCTCCCGTGTCGTATCAAGCGAGAATGAGGCGGGGCCGCTTCGAGCGTACATGTCCTCGCGCATCCCCATGTAGGCGTGTTGCTCGAAGAAGGCGTTCTCGTGGATCTGCCAGTTCGGCCCGCGATCAAGCGCGAAGGCGTCGGTCACGAACGGTTTGGCTTGCTGCCACACCTCGTCGGTCTTCTGGGCTACGAGCTGGTGTTTCGAAGGCTTGTTGGTCTTGGTTTCGGCCGTTTCGCTGGTGTTGACTCGTTCGGGGAAGGAAACTTCGTTGGCACGCGCGGCCGTGACGATGCTGTCGGCGCACTTCTGTACGGCGTCACGCAGGTCCTCGCTGAAACGCTCGTTCCACGCGCGCCAGAACGTCGATTGATTTGGGAGGCTCTCGAACCCGAGATCTCGGCACAGCGAGGGATTCGCTCGTAGATGGTCGTGGAGCGCAGTCTCATCCCAGCCGTTGATCTTCTCGATGATGAACGCCCGCACCAGTAACGCCATCGGATACGGTCCCGAATACGGTGCGTGGTCGTCGTGTGACGCAAACGTCAGGCGATCAATCGGGAGCCGACAGACCAACGTCTCGATGTCGGCATAACCCTCGCAATGCTCGCACTGTGACTGGGCGATGGTCGTGACATCCGCAACGAATCCGTCGAGGGCTTCGCCTCCCCTGTCGAGTTTGCTCTGGAAAAAGTGTGCTTGTTCGTGACGATCGGTGGCATCGGCGACGAGAGCCGCTGCAACCATCTCCGTAGTATCGTTCAGCGGTTTTGCGGCGGGTGGTTTCGCGTCGATACGTGCGTCCGTGTCGGGTACGTCCGCGTCCGACTCTGATTTTGGTGACATACCTATGGCATGTTTCTCACCGGCACCACGGGTTACCCGACAAATGGACGCTGGGCAGTGTCGCCCAGTCGATTACGTCCTGTGGTTCGGTGAGTGCTGTGCCATAGGTTGTGTCGGGTATCCGATCGTACCGTAAGCGAGACTATAACCGGTCCGGTTCGTTCCGCGTACTGAGCGAGGGGAGTTCCTTCTCGCCGGCGTCGACCTTTGCGCGTTCGAGCCGCCACTGCCCATTGTCGAATGGTACGTCGTAGTTCGCCTCAGCTCGTGCGAGGATGCTTCGAATCTTCGAGTCGGGTATCTCGAAGAACGCGGCAGTGGCCTTCTTCTCGCGGCCCTTGCGAACCTCGCGGATGAAGTTCTGGACACGAACGTACTCGGCGGGCACTTGTTGGAGGAAACCGTCCTCGACGGTGTAGCCGAACGGAGGCCGACCGACACGCTTGCCGTCCGCGATGGCGGCGTCGATTCCCTCCTGGACGCGCGAGCGAATCATCTTGCGCTCGGCGTCGGCGAACACCATCATCATGTTGAGCATCATCTCGGCCATCCAGTCGTCCTCGCCGACCGTACCGATGGGCTGGTTCACGAGGTCGATGTCGACGTCTTTCTCACGGAGATCATCGACGAATCCGGCGAGATCTGCGAATGATCGCCCGAGTCGATCGAGTTCGTGGGCGACCACCACGTCGTACTCGGCGACGTGCTCGCGGAGACGTTGGTACTCTTGCCGTGAGACAGAGGCTCCGCTCTCTCCAAGATCGCAAAACCACTCGATTTGGTTGCCCTCCTCGCTGTACTTCTGGCGGATCGCACGCATCTGGCGATTCTCGTTCTGGTCGTCAGTCGAGACGCGGACGTAGGCGGCGATTTGCATGGTGAATTCGGACACCCTAACGACACCGCCGAACAGTATATAAAGAACGGGGGTTTTCTGGTCGACCTCGAAAACTGGTGTTTTTCTGGGCACTCAAGATCGTTTTCCAGTTCTCCCTCAGATTTATCGACAAATGATTCCACGACCACTCCCAGATACCGACACATCTGAGGCCACGAGAGTGATGAGTGAAGATGGGCCAGATTCGCCGCGGTGGGTACCGTGGTGTACTTCAATAGGCCCTAAATATCGGCACAAAAGTATCAGAGTATAACCAAAGAGTATTTTATGCTAACAAGTGGAGGGGTTGATGATGTCTGATAGCGATAAACTGAAGCGGTCAGAGGTCGTAAAGTTCCCCCAGAAACGACGAGGTGCACTTCGCAGTATCGCTATTGGAGTTGCTTCCACATTAGGAATCAGCGGAACTGCATCTGCGACAGATACGCAGAAGGTGAACCCAGAAGATACTGTACAGGAGTCCCTTAGCGTGGATGTAGAATCCGCACGAAATGCCTTGAGTGAAGCCAGTACTTCTAGGTTATTCGAACAACTAGCCGAAGACGGATTGATCTCAGAGCAATCAATTGAGGCAATACCATTTGATGAAATGGTAGACGATTCGCAGCTGGGAGAGATTGAGCATTTATTGGTTAATGGAAAATTCGAGCAGTATAATTATCATATCTCAGTAGATGGCGCTCGACTCGAGATCATGCTTCCACTGTCCGATATGGTTCCTGCTGCATTTTTTCATCAGAAAGATGCGCCCGAGATTGTCTACTCCCCCAGCAATGACTATCGAGGAGGCGAACTACAAGCCGAATCTTCCACAGCATCTATAGATTCCGAAGTTTCCACGGAGGCCAATCCTTGTGATCCCCCGCTTTTCCGAGGCTGTACAGGTTGCGTCGCTTGCTGCGGCCTCACCAATTGGTCCAGGGGTGAGGCTAAGCAACCTTGTCCAAATTGTTGGTTGACGAAATGCCACTGGGTTAAATCGTACTGCTGCTAAACAATTCGCATGGCTTCTACTGAGGCAAGCGTTGTTAACAAGCTTCGTCAGCCAGAATACACTGGAGAAAATAGATGTTATCCATGCACATATCTTAATGTATTCATATCTGTGATCCTATCCTCATTTATAGGTCTATTTGTTTCCCCACCCACTGGAGGTATTGCTCTTGTTCTTTCACTCGTTGTGATTTATCTGAGAGGTTATATCATTCCAGGTACACCAACAATCACGCAGCAATATTTTCCCGATCGGGTGTTACAATGGTTCGGAAAGGCACAATCTGCAGACAAGGATGTTGCGAAAGTGTCTAACGAAGTCATAGATAGCGATCTCATAGAATATAGTGAGAAATTAGAGGATCTCAAGCTTGTGGATGAAGTCAAGAACCGTTGGCATACCGAAATTCGCAAGGCAGATCAGGAAGTGGTTGAGCACCGGTTAAAATCTCTGACAAAATCTGATGAAGTGGAACTAAGAGAGGCTGATGGAGTCGCCTATGTAATGGCAGACAACGAAATGGTTCTTCAACGTCGCTCACGACCTGCGATTGTTGCAGATATCGCAATCCTGCCGATATTATCTGTGAAACTTCCTTCATGGGAAAGGTATTCCCTAAACGAAAAGTCTGATGCTATGAGGGTTGTACGTATGTTCATGGACGATTGTCCTGCCTGTGGTTCTGATCTTACACTCGATCAGACGGCAGTTGAAAGTTGCTGTACAAGCAAAGAGGTGTATACGCTCTCTTGTCCAGAATGCAAGACACAAATGTCAGAGATGCCAGTTGCAGATTGATTTATGCATCTAACAAATTGTAACACAGTCTTTGACAGAATAAAAATGGCGGGGAAAAGCTAGAAAACATGTACGAAGCAACAAACGTTCATCTTGGCGACTACACCGACGAGAGCAATAATAAGAAAATCACTTGCACCGACGAAGAAATTCGCCATATTGACGCCGAACGTAAGGAGCCAACCATTGAAACCATCCCTGTTGATGAGATTGCAGAAATCAGGCGAGATACCGACAAGTCTCAGGCAGGTTTCAAACGCATTGGCTATGCGTTCGCAGGGTTTGGACTCATATTCACGTTCATGTCTGTTCCGTTCCTGCTAGCAGGCGTATTCAACCCTATTGCTGGCGGATCGTACCTTTCAGCCGTCCTCTGCTGGTTCGGGTTTTGGATGTTCTACAGAATGGAGCGAGGGATTCTTGATGTCCTCGAAATCCGAGTCGAAAACGATTGGTATCATTTCTTCACAAAGAAAGAAGGCACAACTTTCGACGAGATTCTGTCTCGTCTCCCCCACGATGTCGTGAATAGATCCACTGGTCCTGATTAACCCCCCTAGAGTCGGGGCAGGTGAATTTCTCAGACCCAGAGTATTCGAAATCAACCTCACTGTCTCAAATATCCCAGATGGCTATGCCTGATTTCAGACTGGAATCAGGCAGGTAGATTTCTCATATATGCCGAATCCAAAATCAACCCCACAAACTAAATTTCGGACGTGATTATGCATGAGAGATGTACCTAGCCGACTTCAGATAGTACTGATGTCGGCTAGGTAGCCGATCAATGCACGGATCGGGCGTTCGTTTCGTCTATTTTCTCAGCGTGATAAACAGTCGCTGATCAATCTCGGGTCGACATCTCGGAATCACCCGATCAGGCTGTGAAATGAACGCCCCCTGAACAGTGCCGCTGCTCACGAGTCGGGCGAACACGGAAGAGTATCGGCGTCAGTCAGGCGGATCGAGACCGTAGAACTGCTTGGCGACGGTCAGGAACTGGTTCGCATCAACCTGCGGTGCATACGACCGGTTTTCGCCGTCGATGGCGAGTTTTACCAACAGATCGACGAGCCGCCAGACGTTGTAGAGGACGCACGCGAACACGAAGTTGAAGAACCGATAGTCGCGCTTGGTCGAGGTGGTCCGCACCATGAAATGCTTCTGCTTCTTGAAGCCATTCTCGATACCCCAACGACGGCGATACCACCGAATCAGCCGCTCGATCATGTGGATGAACGCTCTTCCGTCCATCTGCTGATCACCGGCGTCACGCGCTGTCACGTAGGGATGGTTCGTCTCGAACACCACTGTCTCGGATGTATCCACGTCTCCATCCTGCGCTTTCTGCTTGCGGTCTTCGATATCTTCCTCACGCTGAATGTCCGCGAGCAACCGTGAGAACGACATACACTCGCTCGGTTCACCCTCCACGTCCTCGAACTCCCACTCACCGCACATCTCCCTCCACACCTCTGAGAGGCTGTCATCCTCATCATCGTCGTCCGAATTCGACCGCTGCGGAAGGTAAATCTGCTTGCGTGTGGGCGTCCCGTCGTCGGAATCTTCCTCGGTAACGTGGAAACGGTTGCCGTTGCGGTACATCCACGCGATGGTCTCGGCCTCGTCGCTGCGGTCGAAGATGCGCGTCGGGTTCAGGTAGTGAACGTCGTGCTCCTCACAGGTCTTCTTGACGGGCTTGCTGTCGAACTCGCGGTCCATCATCACGAGGTCGATGTCAACCATCTCGGTCGCCTGTGACAGGAGTTTCTCAACGATCTCGTCTTTCGACTGACCGCGCACGCGCGGAATGGCGTCGAGCACGAGCGGCACGTCCATGCCGACGATTTTCAGCACCGCCCACTGGTAGTAGTCGCTACCGTCCCTGTACCCGAGGATGTCGTCCTCGTGGTCCGCTATGTCGCCGGTGAACGGGAAGCCCTTGGTTACATCGACGGCCGCGAAGACCGATCCGTCGAGCTCACCGTTCTGGCGGGCACGGGCGATCAGCATCCGGGTAGTGTTGCGTAGCATCTCCCGAATCTCCGCGACCGAGAGCTTGCCAATCTGGTAGCGGTGGGTCGAACCCGTCGGGATACGCTCGCGGGTGGTATCGAGCGAGAACGACGCCGGGCCGCTCCGGGCATACATATCCTCGCGCATCCCCATGTAGGCGTGCTGCTCCCAGAAAGCGTTCTCGTGGATCTGCCAGTTCGACCCGCGATCGAGCGCGAACGCGTCGGTCACGAACGGCTTGGCCTGCTGCCACACCTCGTCGGTCTTCTCGGCGACGAGCTGGTGTTCGGAAGGTTCGTCGGCGTCTGGTTCATCCGCTTCGCCACTACCGATCCGGTCCGGAAGCGGGACTTCGCAGGCACAGGCAGCCCTCACAATCGCGTCAGCACACTCCTGTACGGCATCGTGCAGGTCCGCGCCGAAGCGTTCGTTCCATCCCCGCCAGAGCGTCGATTGGTCCGGAAGCGTCTCGAATCCCAGATCTTGGCGAAGCGCGGGATTCGCCCGCAGGTGGTCGTGGAGAGCGGTCTCGTCCCAGCCGTTGATCTCCTCGATCATGAACGCCCGCACCAGGACCGCCATCGGGTACGGTCCCGAGTACGGCGCTAACGAATCGTGCGCGGCGAACGTGAGGTGGTCGAGCGGCAGGTCACAGACCAGCGTCTCGATGTCGGCGTAGTCCGTGGCGTGCTCGCAGCGTGCCTGCGCGATGGTAGTGACGTCCGCGACGAACTCGCCGAGATCGTCGCCTGCCCCGTCTGATTCGCTGTCGAAAACCCGCGACTGTTCGGGGTGGCCGTTGGTGGTGTTGGCGAGAATCGGTGGGTCCGTCCTCGTGGCCTCGTTCGGTCGGTCTTCGGCCAGTGACTGCGTGTCGATGCGTGCGTCCATGTCGGGTGAATCCGCGTCCGACGCTGAGTTCGTACCCATGGCATGTTCGTCACCGTCACCACGAGTCACCCGACAGGCGGACGCTGGGCGGTCCCTCTCCTTACGCGCGTCCACTGTGGTGCGGTGAGTGTTGTGCCATAGGTTTCTGTCGGGTACTCTGACCGTCCCGCCATCAGATTATAATCGATTCGGTTCCTCTCCGGCAGCGGACTGGTTCCGAGCGCTCCCCTCCTCCGCTGGCGATCACTCCTCAGGAGGACTCGTCGGTGTGGTCGGACGTGTGCTTTTGCTGTTGAGCGGCGGGAGGGCCTTTTCACCGGCGTCGACCTTCGCAAGTTCGAGCCGCCACTGATCGTTGTCGAACGGGACGTTGTAGTTCCTCTCGGCCCGCGCGAGGATACTCTGGCTCGCGGAATGGGAGATCTTGAAGAACGCGGCAGTGGCGTGTTTCTCGCGGCCCTTGCGCACCGTGCGGATGTAGATCTGGGTGCGGATGTACTCCGAAGCAATCTGCTGGAGCAATTCATCCTCTCCCCATCATATTAACCATTATCTGTCGTTCCTGACATTTTATCGCACAGGTCCCTAAGTGATATGAGCAATCAGTTGTCGGCTGTCCGCTATTAGCTAAATGATACCCTAGTTATAACAACCCCGATTACGTAGGTAAATAGAGATCATGTCACGCGAGCATATCCAATTCCTCTCTGGCTCAGCGAAGCGTATTCAACTCCTTAGCAGTACCTCCGAATTGAGGATATAATTGCACGGGCGAAGTTAATTATTGCCAATCATTTCAACACACATCGGTAGCACCACCCAATTCAGTTTAATCATATCATCTGTCAGAAAATGGGATTGCTGCTCCGGGTATTACTGGTCGTTCACGAAGGTGCGTTTTGGACCGTCCACGACAGTATAGTATTGGCGGTTACATCGGCGACAGAAACACCAACCGGGGAGTTCTCCGACAAGGCATTCTCCGAGTCGGCTCTTACAGTGCCATCAAAAAATCACCCCGTCGTGTGATGGTCACTAAGTGCTAACTCCCTGGATCCACTCGTTCAAGTCATCGATGACGTTCTCAGCGACGTTGCCGCCGAAGTAAAGGCTGAGTGGGGTTGTCGGCGGCGTGACTGACTGGAAGTAGTGATCCACGTTCATGTAGCATTCAGCGCGGCTTCCCTCGGGGAGATCAGCATCCCGCCAGGTCTCGTAGCGGTTCCGGGAGAACGCGGCGAGTTCGGGCTGGGTCTCTTCGTCGGCACTAAACGTCATCAAAGCGAGCATAGGCACATTGAGGCTGCTGGCAGTAGACACAGGGTCGTACTCCCCCAGGCTCCGATGCCAGACACCGGGACGACCCATGATCGTCTCGTCATCGTCGAACTCGCCCTCGGCGATGCGCCGGAGCGTCTCACGGTCCTCCTCCAATTGGGCTGCCTGCTCCTCGTCAAGGTCGCCGTCAATCTCGAATTCGTACCGGATGATATCGGCGTGCTCTGGGTTCAGGTTTGGATTGGGAGAGCCATCCAGATTCACGACACCTGCGACACCACCGTGGCGGTCGGCGATGCGTGGGGCGCACATCCCACCTTGGCTGTGACCGGCGATGAACAGCGCATCTTCGTGAACGTCATCAACGGTGGCAAGTCGATCTACTGCCGCGACCGCGTCATCAGTCACTACTGCGTCCAAGGTGAGCGCATTGTCGGGGACCTCGTTGTTGGCGAGGCGTTTTTCGTAGCGGAGTGAAGCGATACCCTTAGTGGCGAGTCTCCACGCGATATCCTTCAGGATCTTCGAGTTATCCACTGTGCCATCTGGATCATGGACGCCGGCTCCATGAACGAGCACGACACCTGGAACTGGGTTCCTGTCTTCAGGGGCCGTGAGTAGTCCGTTGAGGGTCACATCTTCAGCGTCAATGGTTACCTCGTGCTCGATAAACGCGTCTTCGTCGGCATAGGATGGTGGTTCGTATGCAAGTGTAAATGAGAACTCGGAGATACTGTCACCTTTGAGGCCCAGCGTCGCGGTTTGGGTACCGTTCTCGAAAGCGAACATAACAGTGACCTCGGTGTCGTCGTGAACGGTTAGCTCGTCTACGGCCTTGGCCTCACCGTACTGCCCGTGTAGACCCCACCAATACTGTTCAAGAACGTTCTCTGGGTCCATCCCTTCCTCGGTGAGGAAATCGGGGAACGAATCGATGATGGCCTCATGCCCGTCATCGGCCAGCATGCTGGTTGCGTCGGTAAACCTTCTATCGATGAACCGTGTTGCGAACTCCCGTGCATTCCTCTTTTCCTCACTCAGGTCATCCATCTCCAAATTGGAAATACTGGCAAGAGGATTAAGTGCCTTATGTTCCACCATATGATGTTGACACTATTCACCGGCTGCTGTGGCTTCAATTTGCTTCGAAACTCCCGTTGAAGAGACTTCCTCTCGAATTCGGCCTCATTTGTAAGTACAGCAACTTAACGGATGGCGCACATGATTAATTATTGAAACAAGTTATATGACGCCCTCCTGAGATGGATAAACACGGTCTTTTTCAAATCCGCACCGAATGGTAGCAGATATTGATGAACAGCGACGATAGCGATTTACCCCTCTCCGACGCCGAGCTTGACGTTCTTGGAGAGACCTACGATGATATTCTTGGAGACGATAGTGATCCCCCTACCCTTGACGACTGGAAGGCTATGGACGTGGAAAACTCCTCAGTAGCATGGATGAACCAGTTCCTGAACGGCGGCCCGCTGAAAGACTTCGACCGTTTTGTTCTCACTACCGCCCTCGGGCCTGACGACGAGGAAGACGCATACGCCGACGACCACCACAGCATTAACTTCTCACCAGTTGTCTGGTCGCTTCTCCTCAAGGAGGCGCGAAACCTCCCCAGCGACGAGCAACTGGAGTTCTACTTGAAAAGACAGAAGAATGTCGCCCAGATGGCCGGCTTCGATAGCGTAGACGATGTCCCACGCAACACGACCTTCTGGCGGGCCTACGCCAACACCGACTCCAACGACCCACGTCTCGACGAGGACGCGATGAAAGCCCTCCGGACCGAAGCCCGGAAGTTGGTAAACCATGCCAAGTGGGCTGGCTTCGAACTCCCTGATGGTTCCGAAGAACATCTCTTCGAGTTCGGGAAACAGGACTTCATAGAGTTGGCCGAGGAGATTGCCCACGACCTGCTCGCTAAGACCCTCCCACACATCGCGTTCGGGCGAGACCCATCACGAACCACGTACTCGCTTCCGTCCATCGTGGGTTTTCTCGCACACCTCGCGCTGGAGGGCGCGTACCCCGAGAACGGGTCGGACACATTCAACCATATGGACCTCTACGAAAACGGCGGGACAGGTGCGGACAACTTCTATCACTACGTCCGGAACCGGAACGCTGAGGAGTGGTTCGACCGGTTCCTCCGTGCGAACGCCGAACTCCTCGAAGAGGCGCGTTCGATGGGGCACTTCGAGAACGCCAGCGAGGTCGCCCTCGACACAACCGGCATCCCGTGGTTCGGGGATACATCGAACAACTTCGTGGACGGCACGAAGCCCTCACGCAATTACGCACACTCATTTCACTTCACGACCATCGGCGTCGTCGGCGACGAAGCCAGCCTGAGTCTCGCCGCCCACCACCTGAAGAACCGCACCGACCAGGACCGCATCCTCCGGGCGATTCTCCAGCGCGTGAAGGGCCTTCACTACTTCTCTGACGACCAGCTGGACGTGGACATCGAGCGCGCGTATCTCGACAAGGGCTTCTACGGCGGGATGCACGTCACCGCGCTCCGGGAGACGGACACCGAGTTCCTCATCAAATCTCGGAAAGTCGAGCCCGTGAAGGACGTGATCGACGGTCTCGAAGAGTGGGACGGGGATTGGGGCATCATGCAGGACTATGAGGTCGGCGACCTCAAGCAGGGAACAAACATCTTCATCCAGCCCTCGGAGAAGCGCGCACCGCGCTACGACGAGAACACCGATGAAGAGGACAAGAAGTACGGTCGCTGGGTGGCGTTCGTCACGGACATCGACCCGGTGTCAGCGGACCGGGAGAAGTTGGCGCGGCAGTTCCGGAATCGCTGGGGTGTGGAGACGCAGTACCGGCAGTTCAAGCACAAGTTCTACCCGCCGACGAAGTCCTCAAAGGGGCGCGTCCGAGCGTTCCACTTCAACATGGCCCAACTGTTCTACAACATTTGGGTGGTCGTGAACCTCGAACTCCGCGACCGTTACGGCGTGCTGGAGCGCCGCCCGGTCACCAGTGACGATGTCCTCCACGCGATCCGTGACGAGGCCATCGAACTGGACGACGTACCAGAATAGTTATACAGGCTAATGTAGATCCTCGACGAAAGTCTGGAAACCGCAGGGATGGGGTTCATTTCACAGAGCCTCATGCAATTATCGAGCCCAATTCGGAGGTACTGTTAGAGCCCTTCGTAAGCAACCGGCCCGTCAGTGTGAGTTGATGGAGCGGTGCTCGGTGTCGCGGCCAGCAGTCTGGCGAAGTCTTGCTGGATTCTCCGACCGCAATTGGGTAAAGGAGGATAGTGGACTGTACCGAATCACAATTATCGGGGAGTTTGTTTTGTCTCACTATGAGACACTCGCCGAGGTGATCGACTGTGCAGGCGAGCGAGCAAGGTTCTTCGATCATCTCGGCGACATCGGCTCGACATTCCCGGCTGAAGCTCTTGCAGAGACGACGGTCGTGACGGCAACGCCAGAGAAGCCCTCCGTGGCGCTCAACCGCTTCAGAGATGCGCTCACTACCTCAACCACCGAGCAGTTTCGCGCGCTCGTGCCCGGAGTACGCCGGGTCGTCGAAGAGGTAAGCTGGCATTTATCCACAATGGACGCCGCTTTCGAGTTGATCGTCGGAGAGACTGCACTCGAACTACAAACAGTACCTGACGCGCTTGTCGAGGCACGCTCGCACGAATGGTTTCGTTTCTATATGTGTCCAAAACCGCTTGAATTTGGAATGCTTCTCTCCGACGACTATGTACTTGTAAGTGCATACGACGAGTGGGGTAATCTTCGGTCATGCCTCGAAGGTATGAACGAACCACTACTCGAATGGGCGGTAGATATCTACAAGGAGCACCGTCAGGATGCAACACCCGCTGACGCTATCTCCGGACTTCCGCAGATATAACTGACTCTCTCCAGGAATACGACCGAATGGCCGTCTATTACAGATAAATGAGTTAACGCCCCCATAACATCGTTACGCACTACAAAATACGTTAACACAAATGAAGATATACGCCCTGCCATTCGTTCGGAAAGTGTATGGAAGACAAACACACCAAAACTGGTGTCGGTCGGCGGACATTCTTGGCCGGTACCAGCTCGCTTGCGGCGTTACCGTTCATCCCAGTTGGTGTATCGAGCGCCAAGCCAACTGGAAATCTGACCGTGCTCGGTGACTTCGAGTCAGGGCTCGATGGCTGGAAGACAAACGGCGGTAACGAGCTTGCTCGGTTCAGTACGGAAGAGTTCCCCGCAGCGGTGATTCATGAAACGCACGCGCTGAGAGTCGGCATCGACGGCGATCCGTTCCCGATGATCGAGAACAAAAAACGGGTCAAGCAAGCGGATTTCGCGGATTCGCCGTATCTCTCCGCAGCGGTTTCACCGACCATCACCGACAGTGATTCCGACGTGGTGTGCAAGTTCAGATATCATCACAATGATGCACCACCGGATAGCGACAAAACCGCTAATGCTGGAAAGGGCCGACAAAAGAAGCCCGTTCTCGTCGAAGAATCGCCAGAAATTACTGTTCCACAGATGGTTCCGACGCGATTATACTGGGACATGAGCGGACTACCGGAAGACGAGCTTTCGAGCCCGAAACGGCTCGAGCTCGTCTGGTATCCAGCCGATCATCCACCGGCAGGAGGTCCACGCGGACGTGGACCGAGTGGCCCGTTCAAATACGAGGGAAGCATGCTGATCGATGATATCCGACTTAGTGACAGTGCAGCAGACCTTGCGGCGGACGCAATACCGACGAAAATGCAGACATACCAACTCGAACACGGTGTACTGACCGAAACGGTTGCGAACGAGTACGAAGATGGACTAGAAGAGGGCGATCTCACGTTCCTTGATGGAACGAATATTCCGTACACGTTCGAGATAACGGACGACGAAAAACGGTTCACGATTGATGACGAAACCTTCGTAGTGGGAGGTGGTGTCTAATGGTGGTCGCAGAACCCGTCGAAGGTGGTGGTGGCGACGAACCGATCACGAACCCGAACCGCGATGTGGCTGCTTCGAGTTCGGTACTGAGCTTCCTCCCTGGTGGAAACGAGAACTCCAACCAAGGTGGTAACGCTCTCAACGGATCGCTATTCCACCTGATAGAGCCTGGCACGGAGATCGACATCGACCTACCAACGGTGTTCGGCTACGGCGGCGACGATATCGTTACCGTACCACTTGGCCCAGTCATAGACAACTGGCTCACCACCGATATGGTAGATAGTTTACCCGAGACCCTGTCTGAGGCGAGGATAAGGGAAGATAATAAGTACGACGAGGTAAGCGGCGCGTACCCGAATTATCGAACCGAGAATCAAGTCGGCGTGTCGTTCGATACGAGGGCTGATAATACCATCATCGAGGACTCGATTGATGTCCGATTCACTGGAACGAGCACGGACAGCGTGCTTGAAGGCGAAGACGTCAACAGTCTGTCAGAGTTTGTTGAAGGACCGAGCAAACCGGGCGGGTATCGCCCACGGTACTGGAACCGTGAGATGATACAGGTCGACGGTGTCGACGCGGTTCGAGTCTCGACCGTTTTCGGTGGCTTCCTTCAATACGGTCGTGATGTCGCCGAATTGATCGCCGAGAGAGGGAGCTTCAATTTCGCTGGTGACATCTACGACTGGGATCTGTCAATACCGAAGGAAGCATATCAGGTTAGCAACGTCACAGCACTAATCAGGGCGATCGAATTGTTCGCTGTCTCACCGAACATCTTCAATTTCCTTGAGTTGACTGTGCTCGCCGATGGACGCCGTTTCGTTCGCTTGCTTGATGCAAGCCCAACGCCTCAACACGTCCTGTACGTTGATGGAGTACAGGAAGGCACATCGGCCTTCTCATACAGCGAACAGGAACTATTCAATTTCCGTGTTGCTGCGTTCTTCGTAGAAGCTAATTCCCGGCTAGTAACGCCATACTACGCACCGAAAAGTCAGTATCTGGAATCAGTCCGGGATGGCGGTATACTAGGTCAGGTGAAGGAACAATTCGCTAAAACTGTCGGTAACCTCCTCATTACCGGGGACAATTTCATTCCTTACGAGGATATAGCGCTTCCGTCACCGCTCATTGGTAAAGGCTTCGAAGGGCCGAATGGCGCGGAGATCCCGACCGATAGCCTCCCGGCGGAGGTACCCGATCCGTTCGTCTACAAACAATCCGAGGAATAATACGCACAAAGGTCCACATCTATAGAAGTGGCGCGGGCCGTTGGCCCTCATCTACCACGTGTACCCGAAATCCCCACGGTTGGGATCATTACCAGAGTCCGAAAACAGCCCCTTCATTATCGGTGACATAGACGGCTCCATCGATGATTGCCGCAGACGAGTATATGCCGTTTCCCGTCTCGACGTACCACTGGTCCTCGCCGGTCGCTGTGTCGAGTGCGAGGAGACCACTCTGATCGCCGATGTAGATGGTCCCACCGGCGATACACGGTCCGGATTCCGGAATTCCGATAGGGGCTTTCCACTCGACGCGACCGGTCGCCGCATTGAGTGCATATAGCGAAAGCGATTCCAATGAGTCGCCTGTCGGTACGTATACACTACCGTTGGCAAGTGCGGGCGATGCCTCTATACCCGTTCCACGATCAAATGTCCACCGAACAGTTCCATCCACGGACGAAAGCGCATACAATTTCGCGTTGCTTCCACTCGCATATACGATTTCAGTCCCGACGGTTGGTGCTCTATCCAGACGGTCGTCTCCACTAAACTGCCAGCGTTTCTCACCGGTCGCCCCATCCAGCGCATACAAGTGACGGTCATCGCTTCCGGCGAACACAGTATTATCGGCGACAGCGACCGCTCCACGAAATCGACTTGCGTATGGATCATCAGCGGATCGGTGCGGGTTTCGAGCAACGCCAGCGAACTGCCAGCGTTTCTCACCGGTCGCTGCGTCCAATGCGTATACTATTCCATCAGTGCTGCCAAAATAGAGCGTTCCGCTATCGAATCGTGGAGCAGCAGCGATTCGTGCAGCTGGCGGTGAAGGAGTGTCTGGTTCAAAATGCCAGCGTTCTTGACGCGAACGTAAGTCCACAGCTTGCATGACATTTCCACTGGCGATATATATCGTGTTGTCAATGATTGTCGGCGGGGAGACGTTCCCTCTTCGAACGGTGTGCCACCACTGCTCTTCTCCTGCACGTGCATCTATCGCACGCAATACCGATAATTCGCCGGAGTCCTGGCTCCCACACACATAGACAGTTCCGTCGATGACACTTACAGATGCTGGCATATTATAACTGTATTCGTCTCGCTGAATCCTTTGTGGGGTTTGGCGAACGTTCTCGGCAAAGTCGTACGTCCACTGCACTTCGATACATCCTTCGGGCGGACTCGCATTCGGCGAGTACCCCGTGTTGTGGATGTCATACTGGAAGGTCGGCCACGCACTACCAGATGGCCCATCCGAATTGTCCTCAGAGGGAGATGTTGACATTTCACACGAAACCGTTGGCTCCTCGTCGCCGGATCCACTCGATAGACAACCACTGACTGTTGCTGCCATTCCACAGAGAGTGAGATACGCTCGCCGGTTCATGATATTGACTCGACCTCTGATAGAATAACAGTTTGGTGTTTGCAAACGAATATAGACAATCGATATTGGAAACTTGGATGCTTTGACGGGTCTCAAGTTGCTCCAAGATCAATCATATGCCATTCCCTCGGTACCCACGTCCAGCGGTGCAATAACAGGTTAGGAGATCTATCGGCTCCAAACTGCGAACGAGAATGCTACAGGCCCTCGTTTCTAGCGATGAAATAGCTACTATCCATTCGCGTTGGGTACCGCCAGCCGCCACCCGACCGTCCCGAGGAGCGCGAACCCGTAGGCGTTCAGCACACCGTGGAGCGTTATCATTCTCGAAATACTCAACCCTAGTAGATTAGCTTCGGTGAACGTCCCAATGCCGTAACCGAGCGCCAGCAGCATCGAAACCGGGAGTACCAGCGATGACACCGCGACGAGCACCCCTTGCAATCGCGGGCGTCCGGGCACGATCCGGATCGTAATGTAGCCACCGAGAACCGCGATCGCAACGGTAAACCCGCCGACTGCGAGCACTTCTACAACCGGGGAGAAGGAAATACCGATGGCGATGAATGCCGGCCCGAACAGGATCACACCGACCAGCACGCGAAACTCCGTCCCTGCTCGGTCGCCCAGCACACGGCCAGCGAGACCCGTTAGCACCGGAAGGACAAACCCCGCGAAGTGGAAATGCACCGCCGTCAACAGGATGATTATCGGCTCGAACCAGAAGGTAATATCGAGCTGATAGAGTACGAGTGCCACGGCCCCAACGATGGAATACGCGAAGCCTGCATCAATAACAGTCTCCGACAGCGGCCACGGTCCACGATCATGCGTCCGTGCGAGTGCCGCGAGACCCAAGAGTCCGGTTACTACCACCCAGGGCACGGCCGCCACTGCTGCTCCCGGCCCGTCCGACGGAAGCACGAGCGAAACGAGGAAGAAGAACGCTCCCACGGGCTGGCCGAGGACCGCTGCCCTGTAGGGACGGCGCGATACTTCCCCGAAGGGGGGCGTCGCTGCCATCCCCATCCCCAATGGGACCAACACGAGCGCCGCGAGCGCGAGTGCCTGCTCCACGGTGGTTGCGAGTTCGCCGACGAAGACGGCTCCCATCCAGAGGATCGCGCCGGCAAGCGAACTCACGTCCGTGACGGCAATCCCGCCGGCCGAGAGGTACCCTGATATAGATGCCGACTCGTCGATACTCATGTCCCTCATCCGGGTGGGAGCGTCTCAACCCCACGCGTCGGTCGCATGTTATCCGGGACGGTCTCGTCCCTTTCCATTTCCTGTGTGAACGCCCCGCGGTAGCTGAGAACGTGGCCTGCGAGCGTGTTTTCGATGGTTGCGGTCACGTGATACTGCTCGTCGGCATCGTCGTAGCGGTCACGCACTCCGACATCCACCGCAAGCGGTCCACTCATCGGGACGTATCGATCCCCGAGTCGGAGCCACTGTTTGCCTGCCTTGACGACGAGTGCGCCCGCTTCGACGTGGGGGTGGAGTTCCGACACGAGAAGTCCGTCTGTCCCAAGGAAATCCAACAGGCGCTCGTTGGCCGCGTCCCAGACAGTGAGCGAATCGAACCGTCGGCGCTTGCGCCCGAACCTGAACTCGCGGATGGTCGCAAGCACTTCGCGCCCGGTCTCGTCCCGGAATCCAGCGGTCCGCACGCTGAAGGGAACGTCGTGGCCCGCTTCAGGGAACAGTAGGTTCTGGCCGGCCATCGCATACAGGGCCGGCAGAACGTGTGTTCCGCGGCTGATGTCCATCTTCCCGCGTCCAACACAGATGGCGTCGTCATCCGGGTCGGTGCTATACCGTTCGCGGACTTTCTGGTGGAGTTCGTCCGCCTCTGCTCCGAGAGCGTGTTCGTAGACTCCAGTCATCGACACTCGGATGCTCGGTGCGTTTGATTGGATGAGAATTTAGCGAGTTCGTAGAGATTGAACCATCCCAGCGGCTTGTGACACATGTGATCGAACGTTTCGACGGAGGATTAAAAAAGATAGGTGCATCTTGTGAACTCCGAAATCAGCTAAAGAGATCTGTCCACTCCAGTCGCCTGCGAAAGTCAAACTGGCGTGGAAAATTTCCATCCTCACTGTGCATGAAAAATCTACCTGCCTGACTCGATGGGGAAAATCTGCTACCTTAGCCGGGTCAAGGCAAAGCATGGGGCACAAGAGACCGAGTGAAGTCCGGCGGCTTCGACCGCGCGTGCCTGACTGGTCCGTGTGCGAAGGAAGCCGAGAATGGGGCGTCCCAGCCCGGCTGCCGCCGCAGGCGACAGCCGGGAAAGCCCGAATACGTGAGTCTCATCCAACGCACTGGTGCCCCGGAGTGAGAACACATGTTCTTAGGAATCGATATCCACAAGCGGGAGGCCCAAGTGGCCGTCCGTAACGACGACGGAGACGTGATCGAGCAGGTCCGTGTCAAGAACACGGACCTCGAAGAGGTTGCCCACCAATACGCTGGTGGCGAAGCCTTGCTGGAAGCCACGACGAATTACTTCTACATCTATGATATGCTGTCTGAGCATCTGGACGTGGTTGTCGGGCATCCGCCGAAGTTGAAAGCAATCGCTCAGACCGACAAGAAAACCGACCGAGTCGACGCCAAGGAACTGTCTCGGCTGCTCTGGTTGGGTTCCGTTCCGGAAAGCTACGTCCCAACCGACGAGATCAGGGAGTGCCGCGCACTCGTGCGCGGCCGGATCAGCTTGTTGGAGAAACGGACGAGTTTCGCGAACAAAATCCACGCGTTGCTGCTGGACAACGGCATCACCCGGAGGGTGAAGCCGTTGGGTGTGAAAGGACGTGCGTTTCTTGAGGAGTTGTCGTTGCCTGCACCATGGAACGGGCTGTTGTCGTCGTATCTCTCAGTGATCGATACGCTGACCGAGGAGATCGAACACCTAGACGAGCGGATCGAGGAGCGAGCAGAAGGGTGCAGAGAGACGCAACTCCTCATGACGATTCCGGGTATCAGCCACTACTCAGCGTTGGTGATTTACGCGGAGATCGGCGAAATTGACCGATTTGATCGAGCCAAGGAAGTGGTGCGGTACGTGGGATTGAACCCGGTGATCCGCGAGTCTGGCGACTCGCGGTTCGTAGGGGGTATCTCAAAGAACGGTTCGGGAAAGGTGCGGTGGGTGCTGGTCCAGGCGGTTCATTCAGCCGTTCATACGGTCGGTGACGAGTATCTGAGTCGGTTCTATAACCGCATCAAGCGGCGGAAGAACAAGCAGAAGGCGGCGGTGGCGACCGCCCGGAAACTAGTGGTATCGATCTACCATATGCTAGATCGCGGTGAAGTGTACGATCCACCCGGCGTGACAGCCTAAGCAGCTGATTGCGCGGTTGGTGGCGGTATGAGCGACAGCTACCGCAATAGGATGTCTTCCGCTTGTCGGTGGTGAGGGAGAAATTGGTTCGCCGTCAGTTGGTTTTGTGGCGGGAGAAGCTACTCGGTTAACTGGGCGAAAGGATCAAGCTTCCTGGTTGGCTTGGTTCAGGTAGCAGATTTTCCCATACGTGACTTCAGAACCATAGTAACGTGAAACTCGGCTACCACGATTCGAGCGTGTCCGGATCGAGCGGAACTGCCTCGCGCTTGTATCGCTCATGGGTTGCTTTCGCCCAATTTAGCACCGTCTCTTCATCGCTTTCGATCATCGGCCCAGGACCGCCCTGGTCGTCAGTCGCACCCATTACGATCGTTCCATCGATGATACTGAGAATGAACGGGATCTCGTCCTCATAGACGTATATTTCGTTGCCTGTCCCGAGGATTTCCGCTATGTGTGATCGTGCGTCCGAGCGCGAGAGGGCTGACTCGATCGCTTCTTGGGTATAAACGCTTGTATACGGAATACCTTCATCGACTACTTTTCGCCGGACGATATCGAGCGTTCGGTACTCGAAAAACCCGCCGACGGTCTGGAGCTGGTTGGTCGCCCCTTCGTAGAGAGTCCCAACACGATTGATCATTGCGATGATGTCACCCCTGTCGCCGGGCCGAACGATCTGTGCGGATTCGAGCCATCTGAGGTCGATATCAGTGGCATCGTACAGAGCGTGAGAGACTACATCTCGGAGGTTCTGTGCGGTCGCGGCCGTGTCGATCAATTGACGCACATCAGTAGCCAACAATTTTCCGAGCGGTGTCGCCTCGTACTCCCATCCTTCGTGAGTCACCCACTCGCGCTGTTCCATCTCTTCGAGAATCCGCCCGACCGTCACTCGTGAGGCATCAGTCAGTGACTGAAGCTTCGAACGGCTATGGTGGTCATCGGCAAGCGCTTCGAGCACCGCGATTCGGTTCTCCGAGCGAACGAGATACTCGACGTCGTCGTACGGCGTAGTCATAGCTCCATGTCCCATCTATCTTTAGCCTACTTTTGTACTTAAAGCACGCCATGAACATCGTTCAGAGTTATGTAGATGTCATCGTGGCACCTCTGCTCATTCGTGCCGACACAACGTGATTGGCGGCAGGGATTCGGCTCGACAGTCACTCACTCGGCACAACACGGACAACCACCAATGAGTAGCGAACCATACGACGTCGAAATTTCGGACGAAACGCTCGATGACCTCCGCGACCGCCTCTCACGGACGCGCTGGCCGGACCAAGTCACCGATGCAGGCTGGGAATACGGTGCGAACCTCGAATACATGAGAGAACTAGTCGAGTACTGGCGCGACGACTTCGATTGGCGCGAACAGGAGGCGACGATCAACGAATTCGATCACTACCGCGCTGAGGTCGGAGACACCGGCATTCACTACATCCACGAACGCGGTGCGGGCGACAACTCGACGCCACTCGTGCTCCTTCACGGATGGCCAGGAAGCTTCGTGCAGATGCTCGATATTATTCCGTTGCTGACCGACCCCAAGAGTCACGGTGGCGATCCGGCCGAGTCGTTCGACGTGATCGTTCCCTCGTTGCCGGGGTACGGCTTTTCCGACCGCCCAAGCGAACCGGGGATGAGTCTCTCACGGATTGCCGACCTTTTCGACAAACTATTGATTGAAGAGATCGGCTACGAGCGCTACGCTGTCCGTGGAAGCGACCTCGGTTCTGGGATCATTCAGCAACTCGCTGTGAAGTATCCCGACTCGCTGATCGGCACCCATCAATCCGGAACAAACCCCTTCATCGACGAAGAACAGATCCCCGAGGATCCGACCGAGGCCGAACAAGAGTTCCTCGATAATGCCCAGAACTGGAACCAACAGGAGATGGCCTATGCGATGGAACACTCGACCAAGCCCCAGACGCTCTCGTACGGCCTGAACGAGTCACCGTCTGGGTTGGCCGCGTGGATCATCGAAAAATTCCGCACGCTGAGTCACAACGACGGCGATATTGAGGATTCGTTCACGAAAGATGAGTTGCTGACGAACCTCACGGTCTACTGGGCGACCGAGACGATCGGGTCGTCTATCCGGTTGTACTACGAGATGACTCAGGATCCGGGTGAATGGGGCGAGATGAACACTCCAACGGCGATGTTGATGAGCTCACACGATATGTTCGAGACACCCCGCGAATGGGTCGAACGAACCCAGCGTGTTGATCGCTGGACCGAAGTCTCGCGTGGCGGCCACTTCCTCGAATGGGAGGAACCCGAACTCGTTGCCGAGGACATCTGTGAGTTCTTCGCCACGCTGGATGACCCGGAGACTGAGTAGGTAGTGGGCTATCTTCTCCCGGAGTAATCTTTGATGTAGCCCGAAAACTCGATCAAATTCTTCGTTTCCCGTCTTCGTCGTACGGCAGTAGATCTTCTGCTGCCAGTCCGACGATCTTCTCGATCCGTGCGTCTCTCGTTTCGGAGGTTTTTGCATCCTCAACCGACGTAATGTAGGTGTACTGGTTTGTATTGGAAAAGTCTTGGAAGTTCGTCCACGCGGCTTCGTTTTGCTGTAAGGCGTCTTTAAGCGCAGATGGTATGTCGTGATCTTCTCCAACCCGATAGGCATTTTCCCATTCGCCGGATTCTTTCGCTGCTTTGATGAGCTCCATTCCAGCGGGAGTCATCTTTCGATTTTCAATCATTGCTTGGACACGTTCTTTATTAATCTTTGACCACTTGCTATCCGGCTTTCGCGGAGTGAACCGTCGCTTGTATGTCTCGTCATCGATTCCGTTAACGAGGCCGTCGATCCATCCGAAACAGATCGCTTCTTCAACGGACTCGTTATAGCTGATACCGGTTTGCTCTGCGTCTTTTTTGTAGTATCCGAGCCATAGCTCATCGGTTGCGTCGTAGTTTGTTTCGAGCCAAGTGCGGAACTCGCTTCGAGACATGAAGAATGTCGGTTTCGAACTCACAGTACTACATAGACTCGACAGCACTTATACCGTAGTTTTGTAATCACATCGGATATTCATTGTATATCCTTGGTCAGTGTGAATCAATGTAGAAAACAGTAGTTTTCTATACCGATACGAAACCCCCCGGTCTTTATACATCGAATCACAGTACGATTAGGGTGTCCGAGCACACCATACAAATCGCCACTTAACTCCGGGTTTCGATTGGCAACTAGAACGAACAGCGACAGATGTACGCAATCCGTAAGAAGTACGATGGATCAGAGCAGGATAGCCAGATCGACTGGTACTGGAACCTCAACGACGCCGAGGCGTTGACCTCGCGGTGGAAGTACCAGCGCCTCCGCAAGTACAACTTCAGTTCGGAGGGAGCAGGCACCAATTCTCTCATCCAGATTTTGCGGAAAGGATATGACCCTCCCCTTGCAAACTCGTCGTAGTAGTGGCACAACGGGAAGACCACATCACCGAGCAGATCGCTGCCGAGGGATTCACATCACCCGTCGAAGAGCCGATAGACCGCGATTACGTCTACATCGCCGAGAAGATCGCTGATCGTCGCGTCCGGTTTCACCCCGCCGAAGACAGATACGAACACCGTGGCGAGGAAGACGTCATCGCGATGGCCCGCCTCCACGTCTATTGGCACGTCGTAGAAGAGCTTGACTCGTGGCCACAGATCGCCCGGCACCTCCGTAACACCGACGGCGTGGTCGATGCTCTCGGACTCGACTCCCCGCGCAGTCGCGAGACGATCCGGCTGTCGTGGAAAAACCAGTTCGCCCACGCACACGAGCGCCTCCGCAGGATGGCCGAACACGTCCGCGATAAGATCGGCTGGGGCAGGGACGGTGTCCTCATGGCGATGGGTGTCGATGACGGGTCTCAATCCTTTCCCGAGTTCACCGAGGAAGGTGTCCGTGAGGCGGCGAAGGACCGCGCCTACGACCGCATCCGCCCGATTCTGACGGACGTCGTGGACTTCGATCGCGCCGACAACGTCTCCGTTCCGAGTGAAGACCTCACCGACTACGCCGGGTGGCTTGCACGGCGGCGAGAGATGTACCCCGAGTCGGTGGACTCCTATGTCGCCGAGATGGACGCCCTCGAAGACGAGCCGTTCGATCCCGAGACGTACCGCCGCGCCGTCCGGAACAAGGAACGTGAGCGTGTCGTCGTCGATGGCGAGGTCCACTGGGTGAAACCACGTGCCTCCGTTAACGATACGGCTCCGAACCCGGACGTCTACGACAGTTGGGACGCTCTCGCCGCCGACGGCGTCGACTGGAGCATCGATCTCCTCGATGACCCAGGTGGGACTGACAACTGGCACTCCACCGCCGAGGAAGGCATCGAGCGTTTCGTCACTGAACTCACCGAAGACGGTGTCATCGACGGCCCGGTGCCGGTCTGTATCGACGGGTCGATTCGGAGCTGGCACAAACACCCTCGGGGGAGCGACGACCGCCCGGACGGTGTCTATCGGGAATCCTACTTCGACACCAACTACGGCTGGAAGGACCTCTCCGCCAACGCCATCATCGATGGGCGGAGCGTCGTACTGGCGAACGTATCGTCAGTTCCAGGCGACAAGTTCTTCCAGGCTGTGAAGTACCTCATCGACCGCGCCACTGACCTCGTGGACGTCGAGTGTTTCTTCGCCGATGCCGAATTCTCCAACGTGGATATCTGTCGCTATATCCACCACATCGGCGAGGACTACATCATGCGGAAATCTCACCGTGAACCCGTAAAACGGTTGTTCGAAACGTTCTCCGGAACGGCTGACTGGGAAGAGAACTACGAGATGAACTCGAAGAGGAAAGGAATGACCCACAAGACGACCCTCTTCGCGGTGGAAAAACGCGGCCAGACCGATGTTAAGAAGGGCGAGAAACGCCACGATGACCACGAACAGGCTGGATTTGATGACTTCGACTTCGATCAGGCCGAGGGACAACTCACGTGGAGCGATCTCGCGCCCGACGATGACGTCGAGTACGTCGCGTTCATCACGAACAAGGACATCGACAGCGCCGGTATCCACCCAGAGCTAACCCCGGAAGATCGCAGAGATGAGACGACTGTCTGGAGCCTCGCCGAACAATACAGACGGCGCTGGTCAATCGAAACGACGTTCCGACAGATCAAGCATCAGTTCCTCCCGCGGACGAGGTCGCGTGACCTCGGCACCCGGCGATTCGTCTGGATGCTCGCCATCCTCCTGTACAACGCGTGGGCGACGATCAACCTGTTCGTGCAGTCGTGGGCGGCCCAGACCTTCGACGAGGACGACACTGACCCACCGGTTCGTGGGAAGGTGATGCTCGAAGAGATAGCGAAGACGGACTACGGCTAACCCTCCGTTTTCTCTCCGAGATCGCCGACGCGGTAGCCGCGCGGCTACCGATTGCTGCTTCTTTTCGCACCGATAGTCCTAGAATCAGAGAAACACTCTCACGCCACCCTTGACCACCGGGTACCATCACTTCCACCGATCTTAATTGCTGTCACCATCGTCGGGTATAGAACACAAACTTTGGGGTACTAATATTTGTGAGGTTTAGTACGCCGCTGAAAGGACCATAGTTTTTCTGCGGGGAGAGGCGTGACCGCCAATGACAGTTTCATCATCAGTCGCCACACAATCAGACAGCGCTACCGCTGCAAGCGATGCTCTCGCACCACCGGCTGAGACAGTTCGTTCGTGCGCAGACCGTGAACGCCGGCTTACTGAATACATTCGTGCCCATACGGGCGAGGATATCGCCGTCCGGCTTTCCTCAGACGTGCCGACCGCCTTCGTTGTGCCGACCAGTGAAGAGGCACTGATCGAGTCCGATAATGCCGACTTCGCCGATGATGAGGCTCGTCAACTCGTTGAGTCGGTCGACGCTAACTATCTCGTTCTCATATCTACTCGCCCAGCGACCATCGACAATCTCCCGATCGACGACCAGCTGACGGCCGATCGCGCCCAACAGTTCGGCTCCGCACTCCACGAGTTGGGCCACATCCGTTATACGGCCATCGCGAACGCCGCAGCACTCCTCGAAGAGCGCGTCGACGAAGCCCATCAGGAGTTCGTTCATGGGCTGTGGAACGCCTGTGAAGACGCCGCCATCGAAAACCAACTCAGACTCGATCAGAGCCAGATCGCCGCCGACCGGATCGAGCTCGTCAGACGCAGCATCAGCACTCAGGCTGAGGAGTATCAGACCGGAGAATCCTGTGCGTTCACCTTTCGGGATGCAATCGAGACAGCGCTGTACGATGAAGGCATCTACGACACGGGTGTTCGTGATGCGCTGTGCGATCCCGACGACGATCGGATCGTGTTCGCTGGTGACGCCGACCGGCAGGCATACGAGCAGGTCGCCGACAGCATCTCGGAACTCATCACGACGGTTCTCAGTACGCCCAACTCGGTTGAGCGAATCGAACACATCCTCGACTGGTGGGAGAGCGTCGTCAAACCGCTACTTGACCCGTCCCAACAGAACCAACAGGAGTCTGGCCAGCCAGATCCTGATGGAGCCACCGGCGAGTCCAGTACCGACGCCAGTAGCAGTGACAGGAGTAGTGGGTCATCAGCTGACGGTGAAGGTGAGAAATCCACCGACGAGAGTGCAGACGCAGACCGATCGTCGGCGGAGAGCGAAGCTGGTCAGACCGGCGAAAGCACTCCGGAAAGCAATAGTTCGGGCGACGATCCTGACAGCAGTAGCCGTGAAGAGAGTAGCACGTCAGATGGGATGGGTGAGTCGGATGAAAGCGAGGGGTCGGGTAGTTCGCAAGCGGAAAATCAGCCGAATCCAGATGCGATCAACACCGATCAACGCCAGTCGCATCCAGGAGCGGATGTACTCGACTATCCAGACATTGGAGGCGACGAAGATGCTGACGCACTTCGCCAGCCCGGACACGATGAGGGAGACAAGGACGAAGCTGGATCAAACGGAGACAGTGAAGTCGAAAGAGAGTCGGCTGACGACCATCAGGCCACAGGAGGAGATCGTGAAAACGAGAGTGCCGCCGATACAGCAGGCGATGCTGGTAGCGAGGACGATGGCCGTGAAAACGCCAATGGGGTTAGGGATTCGGACACCGACACCAGCCCAGACGAGGGAGGTGATACTGACGCTACGCCGGATAGCGGCACTGACGCAGGCAACAGCGAGGAGATGCCCGGAAGCAACGATGGACAGTCTTCCCAGAACGATAGTTCTGGCGCGAACCACAGTGAGACCACCGACGTAGCTGGTGAGAGTGACGAACAGGACAGTGAGGGTGAATCCGAAAGGGAAACATCAGAGTCCCAGTCCCGGTCTCAGTCCTCCGGAAACCCGTGGGGACCCAGCAACGACACGAATCAGACCTCGCTCGGGAGCTTCTCCACATCGGAATCTCAGACTGAGAGTGGAGCATCCGCTTCGGATAGCGGTGGCAGCGACGAATCACCTGCCAACGAATCCGATGCGGAACGTGACGGCTCTCCCACGGATGCCGGTGACGCTAATGAATCAGAATCGGAATCGGAGTCAGAGTCGAATGAAAGCAACACCGTAGGCGATTCTGGAAACGACACTACCGACGGCAGTGACGAGGGTAGTACTGATAAAGGACCGAACACCGATAGTGCGCACAACAGTGAGAGCGTCGGCGACGAGGGACCTGCCGAAAGTAGCAGCATTGAGGACGAGGATGGGGTCACTACTTCAGAAAGCGACACGCCGGCTTCCGATGGCGACACCGAGCGTGAGGATACGTCAACCGAGACCACTCCCGACGCAAACGAGCAGTCACCGGCATCGACCCCCGATCACGCAGACGGGGACGGCGGTCTCGATCGTGAGGGTGCGCTCGAAACTGACCGGGATGCAGCACACGACGAAGCCGAGCGTGCAACACCCGACGAGAGAGGGCTTGAACGCGATCTTGAGGATGTCGCTGACGCGCTCGATGCACTTGAGGAACAGGATGGGGGTGGAGCCGCACCAGGATCGCTGTCGGAACTCGACATCATGCCAGTCATGGAGGAGTCAAGCTCAAAAACGACGGCGGAGCGGTGGGGAGACGCCGCTGCCGATGCGGAGTTCGTTGGTGGGTCCCTTCGAAAGGCACTGAAAGAGAGTCACCGGGATGCACACCGCTCTGGCGTCACCAGTGGCACGTTCGATCGACGGCGTACGGCCGCTCTCGCCCGTGGCGATGTCGACGTGTTCCAGGTGCGCCAGCCCGGCGATGATAAGCAGTACGACCTCGTGATCATTCTCGATCGGAGTAACTCAATGCGGAAGCATATCAAAACCGCCGAGGACGCGCTCGTGCGGTTCGCACTCGCGTGCGAAGAGATCGGTATCAACGTCGGCGTGATCGACTTCATCAACACAGAAGCCCGGCTAATCAAGCCGTTCAGCGTTGGGAGTGCGCACGTTCGTGAGAGCCTCCTCTCCGAACGGTACGGTGGCAAGACACCGCTCGCGGATGCACTCGGGCTCAGTCGAGAGCTGCTCGAACAGCGGCGGAACAGCCCGCTTGTGCTTGTCGTCACCGATGGTAAGCCAGGCAGTGCAGATGCCTATCAAGACGAACTCACCCAGTCGTACGCGCCCGTCTGTGGGGTCACGCTGGTTCTCGATCAGCCCGCGGGGAGCGTGCCCGAAAGAGTCAGTCGCAACGAGCGGTTCTACGATCGTCACGTGTACGTCCACGACCCGAGCCAGCTCGCCAACCGACTCGATCAGTTCGCTGTGATGTTCAGTGGGTTGTGACCCTGTAGCCGGGCTACGATTTTTCTTTCCGAGAGAGGTGAGGCGATCTTCATGTCCGACACACTGTCTTTCGACGATGGAACAGAACTCGTCTTCGAAACACCTCCGTGGGCGTCCTGGAACCTCAATATCCACCGGAACGGTCCCGGACGCGATGCCGCTCACGCAATCGATCCCGAAACCCGTCGCAATATCGCGATCCACGAACGAGACTGTCTCTACCGACGACGCGAAGTTGCTTCGCGGCCTGGAGAGCGGTTGGCAGAATATCGCCGTCTCAAACTTCGTGAAATCGACGTCGATGGGCACGGGAACGTGTGGCTCGAATTCGATGCCGGTGAGCGATATAGCGCGAAAGGCGTTCTCACGACGCTTGAATCATCAGATCGGACTTGGCGACGCCAGACACCACGAGGAATCGATGGATCAGGCTCAACCTGGCGGCGGTGGGAAGACGTGCGCGACCGATCAGCCGTTCCCACGCCGCCATCGTGTGCAGCGCTCACTGTCGGCCAAGTCTCAGGAGCTGGCTCACGTGCCCGGATGAACGATTTCCTAGAAGGTGGTCCAGATGGACTCGTGGACCATACGCTTGGCAGCGTCCACGTCTGGAAGGCTGCATTCGAAGCCACCTACCAAGGCGAAACAATCGCTGTGTTGATCCTTTCAACACCCGCTTCACCACACGCTGATCCGAACTCGGAGATCGTGATCTCCCGGCTGGCCTGCCACCCAGTACGGCCTCAAAACACCTCGTCATGGTTCATCGCCCGAGCCAGAGACTGGGCTCGCGATCACGGCTACGAGCGGCTTGTCGCCTACGCGGGTGTCGGAGGCAACGATGGCACCTGCTACGAGGCCGCTGGATTCGAACTCGAAGAATCAGTCTGGGCAGACGGGAGTGGCTGGACCAATCGCGATGGACGCAGAAAAGTCGCCAATGGTGATCGGTGGCGACGCTCAAAGTGGGTATACATTCTTGATTAACATCCTCCAATCGAAGAACCCGCTTACCCGGTTTTTCCAGTCCAGAGAAACGAGACAGCAACCAACAACTGCTCGCCTTCATCCGTATCCATGTCTTCACAACAGATCCAACCGACAGACGAAAGCCTGCCATCGCTTGATCTCCCGTCCGGTGCGCTCCCCGTATCGCATCCCAACTACGTTCACGATGTCGAAGCTGATCCGCCCGAGATCGAACCAGTCGAGCACCGGTTGCGCGTCGATTTCATCGACGGTGGCCCTCTGACGCCACATCCACTCCACGGGTCGCACCAGCCGCGTCCGCGCCGGTACGCCGATCGGACGCTCACCGAGATCTCCCAGGCTGAACAGCGCTATTACCCGACGCTGCCAGATGGGGAGGAATTTGCAGATGCGCCTGCATTCCTGCGCGACGAACTCGCACCGTACTTCGCCGAGCTGCGTGAGATCCAACACCGACGATTCGAATGGTATACTGAGCATATCCCAAGAAACCTCGACCAGATTCTCGGTACTGTCGAGAGTCTGTATCCGAGCGCCGCCGGAGAGGCATTCGATGATGCGAATCAGTGGATCGGAGCCGTGATCATCCCCACAGAAACACCAACTGACGAGTTCGCAAACAAACGGGGCATCGACGAACAGTACGTCGTTCACGAAACGGATCTTGACGATCAGACAGCACCCTCTGAGTACGGTATCTCGCTTCCAGCACCAATCCTCACTGGGAAATACAACAGCCAGAGCCGGTATTCGCTCATCCCGTGGTCAGATGGGTTGGTCTGTGCTTGCCCGTACAAACAGAAGCGGCCGTCGCGAGTGATGTGTAAGCACGAGCTCGCGGCGACGATACGCCTCGCAAACGAGGATCAGTACGTGCTGCCAGTCGATGACGGTGTTGAGGTCCCCCAGCGGGCGCGACGATTCGTTAGTCCCACCATCGCTGCTCAGCACACGCCACGCCCTCCTCGCGAGGAGTAAGAGCAACCGTTGGGTTTTTGTCAAAGGTAAAAGTGAGCTAAACTGATGCAACGAAACTATGCCGTGATTGGCATAGCGTTTGTTTTGGTCACATCAATTATCGGAGGTGGAGTTTTCCTCGGAGACTCCTCCTCGAGTGATGCCACAAACGCTGTCCAAGCCGAAACAGCCGAAATGAGCGTTGAAAATGTAGAGGTCGTCAACCGCTCGAACGGGATCATCACCGCCGAGGTCACGATCTCCGGCGAGATGAATCAGAGTCAGCTCAAACAGTCTCTTTCGGAAATGTACGATGATCGGAAGGTGGCTGTCAGATCCATTCGTATCGAGAATGTCAGCGACGATGTCGCAACAGTGTCGCTCGTGACGCGAGGGGACTCGAACTCAGAGACCGTCGAGACCCAAATCGAAGACCAACTCACGAACCGAACCACGGAGAACCAGACAACGACGAATCAGTCAACCACAGCGGCCAACAACTCATCCGACAGCGACGAGACGATCGATAGAGATCCGAACGCAACCCACTATCAGATCGACTTCGTCAAGGGTGAGCCGATCGAGAACCTTCGCGGTCCCAACGGCACCTATACGAACGACCAACTGATTCGGTTCGCGCACGGCAGCAACGAAACGCCGCTCTATCGGTCGTCTGACGGCGAATTTACCACGAACGAGACGCTCGCACGATGTGTCGAAAGTACGCCAATCTCCGTTGATGCTGAAAACAATACTGCCACGGTGGCCGTCAGTGTTGCTGAAGGGTGCGGGCCGGTCGAACTCTCGCTGGTGAGCTACACGAAACCCGAACCGGTCTGGAGTCCTGAAACCGAGCACCTCCAGGTGTTCGTCGACGCCGATACTCAGACAATCGGACCAAACGAATCCCAGAATCTGACTATTGATCTACCGAACAATACGTCTTCGATGGCAACGACAGATCCGACCACAACCGAAGAGAGCGAGACCACCACTGAAACAGCAGAGACAGAGACAGTAACTCCGACCACTACAGAAACCGAATCGAGCACCGAGACAGCCACGGAGTCACCGACAACCACTGAGGCGTCTGAAGAAGAGACAGCTACATCAACGGAAACCTCAACCCCAACTGAGACCGACACTGCGACCACTACTGCAACGGCGGCGGAGACTCCACAGTCAACAACCACCGCCTCGACTCAAACACCGACCGAAACCGAAACTGAGGCCGAGGCCGAGGCATCAACTCCTGAATCAACCGACACGTCAACACCCACTGAAACATCCGAACCAACTGAGACAGCCACAGAAACCGACACACCAACCGAANACTCCTGAATCAACCGACACGTCAACACCCACTGAAACATCCGAACCAACTGAGACAGCCACAGAAACCGACACACCAACCGAAACGCCTGAATCAACCGAGACACCGACTGAAACGTCCACTCCAACGGAAACACTCACCGAAACGTCCGAGTCGACAGAGACACCGGAGCCGACAGAGACACCAACTGAAACACCAGAACCGCCCGAAACCAACACACCAACCGAAACGCCTGAGCCTACTGACACCCCACCAGAACCACCAACAGTTACCCCGGAACCGACAGAGACACCGACGACAACTGAAACGCCGACAGAAACTGAAACACCTACTGAAACGCCGCCTGAGCCACCGACAGAGACACCGGAGCCGACAGAGACACCAACTGAAACACCAGAACCGCCCGAAACCAACACACCAACCGAAACGCCAGAGCCTACCGAAACACCGCCTGCACCGCCAACCGAGACACCAACGGAAACACCCACTCCCACAGAAACACCTACCGAGACAGTCACTGAAACGCCCGAACCAACCGAAACGGCCACTGAAACGCCACCTGCACCACCAATCGATGACTCGACAGACAGCGGAAACGAAGACTCAGCGCCAAACGAAGCGACGAGCGCAGATGATACTGAGATGACTGCTTCCGCATCAGCAGCCAGCACTTCGGGGATGAGCGGGTCGTCGAGCGGAGGTGAAGAGACCACCGATAACACGAACGGGGCACAAGAGGGAAGCAACGAATCCGCAGATGCCAATCTGATCGCTGCCCCTCACAAGTCGGAGTTCCGGTAAGCAGCTAAATTACTTTTACCGGCAGGAAGTTTTGGATTGTAGTTTGCATTGGGCGGTAGAGCGCGGAGAGCAGTGCCACCGGATCTTGTTTGTCTCTTCCAGAGGGGCGGGAACGACTCATGCCCTACCTCGACGACAACTACACCAAACCGGTTCTCGACTCGCTCAACGACGTTCACCAGCAGACTGGCCACGGATGGCCACGCATATTCCGCGACTGGATCGATATCGTCTTCGCGAGCCTGCAACGCGACGACGACAGCCACGGCGGGATGGTCGATCGATACGAGAGCGATTTCGGTGAAGAGACGACACAGACTGCTTTCAGAGCATATTCGGAAGGCTTCGCAAACTTGCTCGCAGCGATGGAAAAGACCGATGCCGACGTGCTCGGATGTTTGTACCAGGAGTATGGCGCTCCGTCCGAAGAAAACGGACAGCACTTCACGCCCCCGCCCGCTGCACGATTGCTCGGTGGGATGTCAATTCCTTCCTCTGAGGAGATTGAGAACACAACGCCAGACGACCCATTGACAATCCACGATCCCACCTGTGGAAGTGGTGGTCTCCTTGTCGGTGCAGGACAGCAGCTCGAAGAAATCGCTGAATCGCCATACGCTGCCCTGTTCTTCGGACAGGATATCGACAGCAGATGCGCCAAGATGACCGCGATCAATTTCGCCATCCGAGGACTTCCTGGGTTTGCGATTCACGGTGATTCGCTCAAAGCCGATCCGATGGCCGCGTGGAAAGTCATGCCCTCGAAAGGGCTAATGGATGCGCCGATCCAAGAGTGTGAGCCTCCACAATTCCTGTCCACCTCGGGGGATGAGGCCCCTGGCGGTTCGTCACCGCCCACAGCAGCAGATGGCGCGGACGAGGCTGGAGAACGGAACGTCCAGGTCGACGTGGACGTGGACCTGGATACGCAGCAGGCCCAGTTCGCTGCATTTACTGACGGTCAAGGCGGCGCTGACCAGTGAGCTCGACTTTGCACGTATATAAGTACCTCCGAATTCTGACGTCTCAGGCTCTACAGAGCAGTATCTATCCGATGATCTGTGACTTGACGGGCCAGCTGTGGAGGCGAGTACGGGCCAGATCGGGTCAAATTTGATGATCACCGGCTGGTTGATCACCTATCTACGAGCACTCACGGAGTGAAATAGACACCCTCGCGGTTTCTACTCTGCGTTCAGAAAACCTCTTATAAACGTGCAAAGCTGAGCAGTGAGGACAGCTCGGTTTTTCACTCGGTGTGGGGAGTGTCCGAATTCGGATTCGGGTTTCCACCCATGTCCAGATCTCATCCACCAGCACCAGCAACTGGCACCACATCAGAGCAAACAGATTCGCGGGCAGTTGGGAACGGTGACGACATTGCTGCCGCCCGTCAAGCGGACTACATCGCGTTTCTCCACCGCCATCCGTTCGCCACCGACGCCTACGACCTTGGCTTTCTCCCCGGCATCCGCGAGGACTACTCGTTCCAGATCAACGACTTCGCAAACGTCGAAACGCCCGTCCTGATGGTCGATAACTACTTTCATGACCCCGATGCCAACCGATACGTTGCACGCATCCGAGAGCTCCCCGAGCAGCCGTGGGTTTGTGTTCTCGGCGATGTCACGACGCCCGAGCAGGCTCGCGACTACACACAGCTTGCCCGATCGCTCGTCAACGAGTTTCCCACTACCGAGTTCGTGATTGTTCCGAAGTGTCCCGAGGCGTTCGAGATTATCGACGAACAGTTCGTTCTGGGCTACCCGATGGGATATTCGGATATCCAGGCGACGGACATCAGTACCCTGAGCGATTGGCGGGGGCGGCGGGTCCACCTGCTCGGCGCGAGCCCGCCCAAACAGTTCGAAGCGATACAGCGGCTGACCCAGCCAACGATCACCGGCGACCCACCCGCGGATATCGTCGGTCTCGACTGGAACGGCCCCCAACGAGTCGCGTATCTCGGCGAATATTGGAGTCGTGACGGCTGGCAGGCTGCCGATCAGCTCTCGATCCGTGAAACCGTCAGAAAGAGCCTCCGCGAGATGCGAAAGTTTTGGGAAAGGCGCGGGGTCTGGCCAACCGAAACACCGATTGAAAGTGGCAAGTCCTCTGTACGCGAACCAGATGACCCAGTTTTCACAGCCAGCGGCGAGACCATTCGCGAACGCGAAGCACTCGAAGATGCGATTGTCGTTGACTACGAGGACGGACAGACGCTTGCCTACCGCAGCGATACTGAGCGTGCGCACGTCGAATACCACGACGGGCTTGTCCGTAGTGGCTCCTAAGAATCGTCGCGAACAAATTTCAATGAAGGAACAACATCCCTGCGACGAATTCAGCCTGTCTCGTCCCTATCTTCGTTCTCGTCCTCGTCCTTGTCTTCGTTCTCGGCCGAGGTCTCTTGTAGATCCTCGACCGAGAGTTCATTCCGAAGGTATGCACGGCCTTTCTCGACGATTCGGTAGGCAGCAACATCCGCGTGTCGTTCGACGAGACCATGCTCTGCAAGCGTCGCGCAATGGCTTGCAACGGCCTGTCGTCCATACGGCAAATTGAGTGACATGCTCGACGGCTTGATCCAGTAGCCGTCGAGATCCGCCAAGAACTGCAAGATTGGGTAATCCGCAGCTGTAAGCCAGCTCACTCTACGATGCATCGGGTACTGGCCCGATTCGGGAATGAGCAGGATTAGAACCTCCGGTCGGGGGGTTTTGTATCCGATATCGTGTTCAAGAATAACGATTTCGGTGTTGTATCCGTCTGCCGGGAGGGTTGTAGGGCAAGCTATATATGGGACAGGGGTATGATTGCACACGCAAAGCTAGGCACACAACCGCGCGCAGAAGGGGTAAGTCTGAACAGCTCCCCTGTGGCGTTTCGACTATTTAAAACCGGCGTGAGCCGGTAGTGACGGCCTGATGTCTGTAGTTTCCACGTCAACAGATAGGCCGTCACCAGATGCAACGGACGCCAACAACATCAATTCTGTCGAAACTGTCGCTGATGAGTTGTACTCGCTGCTCGCCGCAGGCGACAGCGAGTCCATTGCCGAGGAGTTCGATATCGGCATCCACAACGAGACACACGACTTCGACAACCACCTCAAAGTCGCTATTCGGGAAGGACTTGATCCATCCAGTTCCCTCTCCGAACTCGCCGATAAGACCGCCGTTGATGACTCTCTTGAGAAAATGCCCGAGTCACGGTTCTCCGAACTCACGAACGACCGCGACTACCGCGCGGTCGTTCGACTCCTCTTCGCGTTACTCCATACACCACAGCTGTATCATCAGCGTGCTGTTCAGCGAAAACGTCTGGAATGGCTTACACGAGGGGTAATTGCTGTCGACGCGACGAATCTCGAACTCACCCGCTCAGTTGTCGTCTCCGACGAATTTGTCGGAGACGACNCTGTCGACGCGACGAATCTCGAACTCACCCGCTCAGTTGTCGTCTCCGACGAATTTGTCGGAGACGACGAGCACGTCTATGAAATCGACGTAGACGACGGTGGACTCGAACTGCATTGCGCCGCGCGTGTAGACGGTGAACACAAGCATCCGCTTGGGACAACCGTCACAGAAGGTGAAACCCACGAAAGTCCGCAGTTCGACCACCTCAAAGACGACGTCGAGGTCTTCGCAGACCTCGACTCGGTCATCTGGGTCTTTGACCGCGGATACACGCGCTATCGCCGGTTTTGTGAAATCAAGCACAGCGACGATGACTTTGTCACATTACTCCAGTCAAACGCCCGTCTCGACGTTCTGGAGCGCGTCCAGAACGTCGAGGTCACTAACGAGGACGGAACGAGACAGATTCGTGATGAACGAATCGAACTGGCTGAGACCGGTGAACAGTTTCGTCGTATCGTTTTGGAAACGCCGGATGGAGAAGAGATTCAGTACCTGACGACGCTGGCGTCGTCAGCGTACGATCCCATTGACGTGATCAGTATCTACACCCTCCGGACAATGATCGAGATTCTGTTTCGTGAATTCAAACAATATCTGAACGTTGAGGATTTTCACTCGAAATCGCTTAACGGAGTGTTGTTTGAGTTGTTCTGTGCGTTGATTGGATACGTGCTTGTGGAGTGGCTGCGCCAACGCCACCCGATCAAGGGTGGCGTGGCGCGTGCAATCCAGAAAGTCCGGACGCACTGGAATGAGACGCTGACTTCGTTCGGCTGATCTCATCACACGGTACCAGCGACAGCCGTCGGCGGCCAGCGACGGCTGTCGCCAGAGCCGTAGTTTTCTTCGCTCTTTGGGCCTGAAACGACGTATCTCTCTGTTTTCCATCTATTTGCTCACATTCGGCTGAGCTTGCGCAGTCTACGCACCTGTTCCAGTGCCCCTCACAGCGGCCTCGCTCGCCGTGGCTTTATCAACTTAGAACGCAACAGCAGCTCCCTCTTCTGCCTCCGAGATAATATAGCTTGCCCTCTCGCCGAGCGACAGCTATCTCTCGGGGGCGACGTTCCCGGCGTCGGCGTTCACACGGGACAAAGAGCCACACGTATGCACGAATCTAGCGGAACGGCAGCCGCACAGCCTAACGAGCAGCTTTTCGAGAGGGTTATCGAGCTCGAAGCGCGCGTTTCCGAGCTCGAAGCCGATCGCGAGCGTCACCGAGAGGAACTCCACGCGGTCGCGCGCGAGAACCACGAGCTTCGCTCGTCACAAGAACAACTCGAAGAGCGCGTCGACGAAGCCGAGACCGAACGCAACGAACTACGGGACGAACTCGAACGCGCTGAGGCCAGCCGTGGGCATATCATCGACGACGTCGTCGACATCGAACAGCAGCTTGACGAGAACCAGGGCGAAGGCATGACTCCTATCGAGCGCGTCTCGAAGATGGAGACCGAGGACACCGCCGTCGAGATGACTCCCTCTATCGAGCGTGCGGTCGCGATCTTCGACCATTGGGAAGAGTGGGCTGAGAAGACCCCGAAGGGCCGCGTTCTGAAGGACGGGCTGAAGAGTCTCTTGCGGACAGCGACCGGCGAGGGGCTTGCATGGCGACAGGTCTACCGCGCCGCCGAGGCGCTCGAAGAGCTCTCGAAAGGTCAGATCAGATTTGTCGATCACAGTGACCACGGAAAAATGCTCATTCAGCCAAACCCAGCGCGGAGCAGTGACTGTCAGTCGTCGTCAGCGGCCACATCGTGACCCCCGTCAGAGAACCGACTGCCAAACGATAGCTCGATAACAGAAATAATCGTTCCATGGATGGGCGCGGTGTATGCATCGGTCGATTACTGACGGGTAAATCGCCTCACTCAGCCTCACAGCTAGGTGAGAGTACAAAGAGACTAGTTTGACCACTGACGACAGGTGTCAGTAGAGGAGCGTTTCAGCTTCAGCCCAAACAAAATATGTTTAATATAAGGGAAGTGGGTGTGGACGACACTGTTCCCTACCTCACCGAGTGGGTCGCTTCCAAGATACAACCATCCATCGACAGAGGAGTTCATGGGCGGATGACAGATGGGTGTTGAATTGGACTACTTCAACTATCTTCTTCGATTAAGTGGCGCTTTTCTGCCGATTTGTTATACCAGGTTATCCAGCTGCTGATTGCCATCGTGGTAATGGCTACGATCAGTGTGAGTGCGAACATCGGTGGCAACATCCGATTCACAACGGGTGGAAGGAATTCAAGAAGCGGCCAACCAAAGACATTTTCCGCCAATTGCCAAAGAAATGGCCATCTGCTACCAGTGAATGTGTAGAGTGCAATACCAAGAAGACCCGCAAGATAGAGCCCGTTCTGAATGAAATCGATAGCGGCATACCCATATTCCTCAGTCCACGTGATTTGGACCTGTTCTTGTCCTTGTTCAGCCATCGTTGAGATTCTCCATTGTTGTCTTGATTAGGGTCACTCAAATTTGTTATGGTGATTGTTTATTCCCCTTAGAGAGGTGGAGGAACTTTACACATGCCATCCACGACTTCCGCCAGTAACGCTGGGACCGAGACCACAAGCAGTCCGCAGATTGGTATTCGTGATCACGTACTCGCAGCACTGGCCGGCACTGACGGTGATGGTGAGTCCGTGAAAACGACCGTGCTTCACGAACTCTATCGCCAGCAGCCTGCCGTATCGCTCGAAGATGTCCTCGAACTCAACGTGCTGGTTACCGCTCCGGAGCAAGGACCGCTCGAAGAACGTGTTGCTGCAGTCCTCACGGAGGCGATCGCACAGCACGACAGTTGGACGGACATCCCGCAAGCACCACCGGCCAGCGAGGATACTTCTGTTCCAGCTACAGAGGGGCACTAATGGGCGCACAAGCGAGAATCGGAACCGATGGCGGAACTGACGAGGACAGCGAGGGTGCGGCCAGCGGGGAGCGCATTCTTGACGCTCTCCCACCAGAGAAATTGCTGGACACGAACGACGTGAGCCGAATTCGCGCCGGCATCCACTGTATGCGCTCGATAGAGACGGTCAAACAGTACGTCGCCTACGAAAACAGCAACGAACAACGCGACCACATTCTTCGATTGCTCCAACAGCGCGCAACGGAACTCCGAAAATCGAGCGACTGAGTCGACAGCGACCGTATTTTTCACTCCGGACGAGGGGTGGAGGAGATCAGACAATGTCTCAGAAGTCACAAAATTCGCTTGTCAAACAGGATCCCCCGGCCGAAACCGTTGCCAACCTCTCGAAGGATACCTACCACCAACGAGTCACTGCCTTAGCCGAACGGATCCATCCCCGCCTCGCAGACGAAACCGGGACACTGGAGACGGTCGACTACGACAAGGTTCTCGGCCATCTCAGAGTCATCGAACGAATCAGTCACGACAACCCCTTCTCAATCTTGGAGCACACGACCTACTCGCTGAGCGAATACGATCAACACAGAGTTCAGGGAAAGCGACCGATCAACGGACTTGTCGAACAGACCCGGAGGCTCCTTGCAGGAGACGTTCAAAAGCGACTCCTCGAACTGAGCAAGGGTGGGAAGACAGATATTCACAACGAAGATCGTCAGCGAGGGAGACGGCGATGAATAGCAACGGTGAGCGCCAACAAACGAAATACGAAATCCCCGAGGATCACGTCTGGGCGGACGAGAAAGCCCACGAATCTGAGGACCGCCCGCCCGTAGCGGAGGTCGAAAGCCACTCAATCGAGATCCTGCATCGCGGGCGCGACCGTACGAGTGGAGAGCGGGACATACGGTATCGGTACGTGGTCGAAAATGGCGAGGCCATCGGCATCCTCCGGTCGCATCGCCTCGCCGAGAGCAACCAGTTCGACCCGATGGGAGCAGCGACGCCGCAGGAAGTCCCCACTGTCGTGAAGGACATGCTCGCTCACGAGATGCGAGCCGACCACTGGACTGAGGTCGTCGACGTCGAACGAGCAAAGCGATTCACGGAGGCAGGCGATCAATGACCGACCGACGCCGTCGCGACGATACCGTTCGTGCAGTCGATCTGTTCTGTGGCGCTGGTGGTCTCTCGTGGGGGCTCGCACAAGCCTGCGAACACCTCGATCGCGACGTGGAACTCGCGGCAGTCAACCACTGGGAGCGCGCTATCGAAACCCACGAGCGCAACCACAGCTGGGCCGACCACTACCACGCGAAAGTCGAGGAACTCGACCCACGCTCCGTATTCGATACCGAGCGCGTTGATGTCCTGGTTGGTGGTCCCCAGTGTACCCACCACAGCAACGCCAGAGGTGGGCGGCCAGTTAGCGAACAGAAACGGGCGTCACCGTGGCATGTCCTCGATTGGCTGCAGAAGCTCTATGTCGACCATTTCATCATCGAGAACGTTCAGGAGTTCGAAAATTGGTCGCCGGTCGGGGCTGACGGCACACCGATGAAATCGAAGAAGGGCGAAACCTTCGACGCGTGGATCAATGCCCTCCACTCGCTCGGCTATAACGTCGNGGTCGCCGGTCGGGGCTGACGGCACACCGATGAAATCGAAGAAGGGCGAAACCTTCGACGCGTGGATCAATGCCCTCCACTCGCTCGGCTATAACGTCGATTGGCAGGTGTTGAACGCCGCTGACTACGGTGATGCGACGAGTCGGAAGCGACTGTTCGTCGTCGGTTCTCGACAAGGCAGCCCGAAGTGGCCCGACCCGACCCACAGCGAGAACGGGGAGACACCCGGAACAGAACCGTGGCGGCCAGCAGCGGAGATCATCGACTGGTCCGAGCG